>CAYOLB010000334.1:0-2592 GCA_964404675.1 uncultured Atribacterota bacterium
ACCTTTTTATTTCTATCGTAAAATTGTTGACCTCAAAATGTTAAGTTTTGTTAACCTGGCCAGGCTGAAAATATCAACTTTAAATTGGTCTATTTTTGAGTAGGCTACCGGTATAGCCCTGGCATACCTTTTGGCTGATCCTATACTGAATTGCGACTGAAATTTTTAGCCCTCTCTATCCTCAATAAGTCAACAATGGCAAGGTTTTCAGCTTTCCCCGATACCCTGATTTCGGACGCATATTGAACTATATTTTTTGGCCTAAAATGTCAACTTTTGTCAACTTGAAAATGTAACCTTTTCTAACATAAAGGCCTAATTCTTCCATGATCTCGTCATCTGTAATGCTTACTTTTGATAACATACGAGGACCCAAGATATTTGCATTTTCCCCCTTATATTCAGGGAATGCAGTAAGATATGCCTGTGGTAACCCTAATTCAAGGACGCATTTAGGAATTGAAAATACTTTTTTTTGTAAAGTTTGTAAGCTTAAAAATTCCTATTTACCGTTAAATCACCGTTATAAGCGGTATTTTCACTCATAAGGTTTCCCCCCAAAATAAAAAAGAGGCCACCTGAACAGGCTCCCCTGCTGGATGGTCTCTAGATCCCTATTCCCTTTCTCGATATTTCTCGATTCTGCCTGAAAAATGCTGTTGCTACTTCCGGACCTTACCCTGTTACAGAATGCCCTGATATGCCAAAATACCCTATGCTATGTAGCCTCTTTTTGATTTGTTTTGCTCATTAAGGGTAATACCCTATCCCTGCGGTTTGCAATGAAAATAAGCTGATTAAACTGCTGTTTTTTTGTCAACTTTGTCAACCTGGATCACCTATTCATTCCCCTGATTTATTAGGAAATACTGATCCAGTTATTAGGCATCTGATTTACTGATAATCACTTTTGCGCTTTTTTCAGCTTTATCTGACATTTTTAACTTCATATTAGCTAACCTTAACCGCTTATCACCGCTTAATCGGAGGTCCAGTGTTGAATGTTTCAGGCCTTTGCTATCCATTTGCCTGGCAATCTACTGCTCATGGCAAGGACATTGTTTCCCGGATTTCCCTTTCCCTGGTGTTTTTGCAGATACAGGAACATTTTGCTTCTTAGATCCAGGATTGCCTTCTTGTAATCTACTGCTTTCTTAAAATCTGCCCCTCGACACCCCTTATATTTAGTTAATTAGTAAAAATCCCTTATTTTCCAAGGCTTTCATGTTACTAAGCGCTTACTAAATGGTTACTAAATTACTATTTCTGTTAGTTATTTTAAATTAACTAAGTAAATATAAAATTTAGTAAGGATTTAGTAAGGATTTAGTTAATGCTTAGTAATGTAAAAGTGTTGTTATTATTGAGTTAGAGGTTAATTAACTAAATAATACTCTTATTCTGCGTAAATAGTTATATTTTTAAAATAAATTCCGATCTTTGATAAACCATTTCCCCTTTCTACCATCTTCTTTTCCAAATATATTATCGATCTTGCCTTCTTTCAGAACACCAGCAATTCTTTCCTGTGTTACTCCAAATTTATCGCTGAATATTTTTGTAATATCTGCATAGGCCATCTTTTCCGGCAAATCATTTTTGATCCATATTCTTTTGATTTCTTCAACACTTACAGTTTTCATTACAACATCATCACTCTCAACAACTTTATAAGTAAAAGTATTGATATCCCTATGCAATGTTAATGGTAATGGCTCGGCGGCCCTTCTTAATTTAAAGGATAGTTTTTTGTAATTCTCTGCACTGTTTTTACTGTATTTTTCCAAGACAATAATTGTTTCCGCAAGGTTTGTTTTGGAACTTGAACCCACAACTCTATGAATAAGCTCGCTGTCATCATCTTTAGATGGCTTCCTCAGGTGATCAATAATAACCTTTGCACACTTGATATTCATTAAATTGGAGTATATTTTTCTCCAATCCCTTGCTGTATTTAAATCCGATACACCGGCAAATCGGTCCAATGGATCAATAAATATAACATCATACTGCTCGGCTATTTCTTTAAATTCTCTCATATCCTGATCATCATCAAGACAAAAGATTGAAGGATCATCATAGTGTAAATTTTTCAAGTCCTCTTCTTGGATTATAATTCCTTGCTGTTTCAGCCCCTCTATTTGCTGTTTCAATATTTCGTTTATTCTTTTATTATTATCCTCTCCATGAAGATATAGCACCTTAAATTTTCTGGTTACCTTAAACTCATCTAAAAAATGAGTCCCCGATACCAAATTCAAGGCCATCTGCAAACATAAAAGAGTTTTGCCCTCTTTGGCATATGCGCCAATCAAAATATAACCTCTTTCGGGTAATAACCCCCGGCCAATTAACATTGGCTCTGGCGGGATATTGCTTTTAAGAAGATCATAGGCTGATATGATTTTATGTTTTTCTTCCGGCTTTTCCTTTTTGGTAAGGTCTATCTCCGGAGTTTCCTGCATAATCTTATGAAGTTTCTCCAGATTACCGCCATTATTGATCCAGTCGGTAACATCACCGCCCTTATCCAGTTCTGGCAAAAGTAACCGCTTAATACTTTTAACTACCGGCTTTATTGATCTGATTGCA
>CAYOLB010000335.1:0-8677 GCA_964404675.1 uncultured Atribacterota bacterium
GTACAAGCTTTATTAACTATGTGACGCCTTTTATTAGATATAAGACTACAGATGTTGCTTCAATGCCTTTTTCTTATAATTGTGATGAATGTGGTAGAAACTATTATCCCATTCTGGATTCAATAGAAGGAAGATTGGAGGATTATATAATATCTAGGAGAGGAGAAATAATCTCACCTAGAAATATTAGTTATTTGTTTCATAATTTTAAAACAATTAAAAATGCTCAAGTAATTCAAAAATCATTAGATTTATTAGAGGTAAAAGTTGTACTTAAAGAAAAAGAATCTTTAAAACGAGTATATAGTGAATTTGATGAATTACATGAAATAAAAAATAAATTTCAAAGTTTAGTTGGAAGTGATGTTAGAATTGAAATAAAAATTGTTGATTCAATTAAAACATCTAAGACGGGAAAGTATAGATTTGTTATTTCAAATGTCTCAAAGTATTTATATGTAAAAAGTTAAATTGCAGTAAATAAAATATAAGAAAAGATATTAATTAGATTATATTTGTAGATGAGTAAAATGAAATTATTAGCAGTAGGGGATATTTCATTAATATGGAGAAATGATTATGACCCTTTTAAATATATTAAGCCAATTTTATCTGAAAAAGATATTCTCTTCGGTAATTTAGAAACAGTTTTATCTGTATCCGGTAAAAAGGCTGAAAAAGCTGTATTAGTTAACACAGATCCTGGGAATATTATTTATATTAAAGATTCAGGTTTTGATATTGTAAATTTAGCAAACAATCACATTTTAGATTTGGGAGTTGAAGGGTTTAATAATACACTTGATGTTTTAAATTCTAATAAGATTAAATTTATTGGTGTTGGTAGTAATAAGTACACCAATAAATATCCAGTCATAGAAAAAAATGACATTAGGTTGGGTTTTTTGGGTTACTACAGTTCTGGCTTTGTTGATACAAAAAATAATATTTTTATTAATGAAATAAACGAAAAAAAAATAGCATCTGATATCCAAAAGATAAAAGAAAATTGTGATGTTGTTATAGTATCTTTGCATTGGGGAGTAGAGAAGGTATTCTACCCTTCACCAAAACAAATTTTTTTTGCTCATAATTTAATTGAAATTGGTGCTAATGTTGTTTTAGGGCATCATCCTCATGTTTTACAGGGTATTGAAGAATATAAAGATGGAATCATTATATATTCATTAGGTAATTTCCAATTTGTGTATGATAAGCAAGAATGTCATGGTAAAGATAGTAAAAGAACTAATCAGACTATTGTTCTTTCCTTAGATATTAATAAAAAAGGTGTTGAACATTATGATATTATTCCAGTTAAGATTAATGATCACTATTGCCCTATTCTGCCTGATGTTAGTGAGGAAAAAGAAATTCTTGAATTTATTTATAAGATATCAAAACCTATTAAGAACGGAGAAATTAATAAAAAATTTTGGTTTGAAGAAATTTCAGCTGAATATATTTTTGGGAATTATAAGAGTTGGATTATAAGGGTAAGAAGATATGGTATTAAACATTTTATGAAATTTTTAAAATGGTTAGTTAGTCCTTTTAATATTAGATGCTATATTGGGTTTATGAGGAGAAAATTAAAAAGATATGATAAAAGTTCTATTTAAAGATATATTTAAATATTTACCCTCCCAAATAGTTGCAGGTCTTATTGGTTTTGTTAGTATCCCAATAATTACTCGCTTTTTTTCGCCTGCAGATTATGGAAATTATTCTCTAGCAATGGCGACTGTTAATATTTTAGTTGTACTTACTGGATGGCTAAGTATGGCTATAATAAGATTTTATCCAGAATTCAAACGAGATACAAACTTAGAATATTTTAAAAGCCAAATTGCAAAGTTATCAATAGTTTCTATTTTAGTGATAAGTGGTTTATTTCTTATTAGTATAATAATAATAAGAAAATGGTTAGCTTCTCAATTATATAAATTAATGCTTATTGGTATTTTACTATTTGCACTTCTTACATTTTTTGGAATAATGTTACAATTTTTAAGGTCTAAGAGAGAGGTGATCTGGTACAGTATTTTTTTTATATTTAGAGTTGTTTTTGGATTTGGATTAGGAATACTATTAATTTTTTTATTTGATTTTAGCATAGAAGGTCTGTTTTGGGGTTTAATTATAACTCTTGTTTTGATATTGCCTTTTTTATGGAAGAAATCAGTAAACAGCATAAAATTAGAAAATACGAGAATATCAAAAGGTTTTATTAGAGATATTTCTATTTATAGCATACCATTAGTTATAAGCAATTTAGCTGCATGGATTTTAAGTTTATCTGATAGGTATATACTTCAGCTATATAGAGGTAGCATTGAGGTTGGACTATACTCGGCATCTTATAATATATCTGGACATTCAGTATTACTTTTTACTTCATTATTTCTATTAGCTTCTGGTCCTATATCTATTAATATATTTGAAAAAGAAGGAGAGTACGAAAGTAAGAAATTTATTACTAAAACAACAAGGTTATTCTTAATAATTTGTATTCCATTAGTAGTTGGTATAAGTGTCTTATCTAAACAAATTATAATTATAATGACAGGGAATGAATATATCGATGGATACAGAATAGTTCCCTTAGTGGCATTGGGAACTTTTTTTTTAGGTTTTCAACAAAGGTTTCAGTCAGCTTTTATTTTTTATAAGAAAACTAAATTTATAATGTTTTCGATTTTAGGATCTGGGCTATTAAATTTAGTTCTTAATTTTTTATTGATACCAAAGTATGGATATATGGCTGCAGCGATAACTACACTTTTCTCTTATGTTTTTTTATTATTTTTAATAGTTCTTGTTTCCCGGCGATTTTTTGTATGGAAATTTCCTTTTAAATCACTGGCGAAAGTAGTTTTTGCTTCGGCAATAATGGGAGTAGCTGTATATTTTGTAGGCAAAGGTTTGACTACATCAATCGTTACTAATTTGATTTTAGGAGTAATTATTGGCATAGTAGTTTATATATTAATACTGTTACTGCTAAGAGAGGCTAAAGAAGAGGAGATAAAGGCATTAATAAATGCTAAGGATAAGATTTTAAGAAAGATGAGGGTGAAGGTTAATGGAAGTTAATTGTCCTTTTTGTGGAAATAATTTAAGAACTAAGTTGATTTCTAATTTTTATTTCTGTGAAGCGTGCCATATAGCGGTTAGAAGTGAGAATGATATGCCATGTTTAAATATAGATTTTTATGGAAATGATTGGGCTAAATATCAATTAAAAGAAAGATATAATTTTACAAGAGCCTCTTTTGCATTTAAACAAATAAAAAAAATTAATGGGGTAACAAATATATTAGACATCGGCTGCGGTGTTGGAATATTGGTAAATTTGTTAAACTCTAAAGGTTATAATGCGGACGGTATTGACTCTTCAAAAAGTGCTCTTGAGTTTGCTAAATTATATAGTAAAGGCAACTTTTATCTTGCGTCTATAGGTAGTTTTAAACCTAAACATTATTACGATCTTGTTGTTGCAACTCAAGTTTTAGAACATTTGAGAGATCCAAATGATTTTTTATTGAAAATAAAAAATATTTTAAATGTAGATGGATATTTATATATAGAAACTCCAAATTTATATAGCTGGAATAAGAGATCTATATGGCGTAGTAGAATAGGTGGGTTGTTTTATGGATTAGATCATCGAATTGTATACACTCCTAAAAGTCTCGCTAATTTAATTGAGAGAAATAATTTTAGCGTTTGTGATACTTTTACGAAGACATTCTCTCCTACAATATTTCTTGAAATAATAAATACCATTCGTTTTTGGCGTTTTAGGGATAAAGAAAAAGAATATAGAAATAATTTGATAAAGATTAGTAATGAAAAAAATAGTAAAAAACTTATAAAAAAGACGATACTCATTAATATATATAAAAAAGTTACTAATTCATTCATTATTAAATTTCTTTTATTTTTCCCTAATAAAATAAGTGAGTTAAATAATAAGGGTAACCAAATAGTAATTATAGCTAAAAGAAAGAGTTGACCGTATTTTTTGTTAATTAAGGTAATCGGAAATTTGAAAATAAAAAGTTATATTTTTTTATTCTAACATGGTATTAGAAAAGTATTTTCATTATTTAAAACATAAAAATTTTATAAGTGTTGTTAATAAAATCAAAAAAATTTTTATATATGAAATAAGTTCAAGAATAGACACTTATTTATCGGATGAAGTTTTTTTAAAAAAATTGGGCATTAATAAAGATGTATATTGCAAAAAACTATTATTTGAAAAAATAAAGGAAGAAAATTTTTTTAATACAGCAATATATTATAATAAAAGTATCCTTATTAGTAGTGTTAGGGATGCAAGAAAAAATGAAGTTGTTAATTTCGCGGATGATATTTGTAAACATAAATTTGATCTTTTAGGTTCAGGCAAAGTAGAAGTATCTTATGGATTGGTACCAAAAGGAGTTGAAAATTATTTATATAAAAATAATATCCTTAGTGGCGATGAATTAAAAAATATAAAAGAGAAAATAAAAAGTAAAGTTTCTTTTTTAATAAATAACTCTGAAAATAAAAATGATTTAAACTATATCTCAAGTATTAACTATGAGCCTATTGACTGGCACGTTGATTTTAAATCCGGGTATATATGGGATAAAAAGACTTGGTATAGAAAAATAGAATATGGGAATAAGACAGGAGTGGATATAAAAGTACCATGGGAACTTTCAAGGTTTCAGCACTTGGTTGCATTAGGTCAAGCGTATGCAATTACTGGAGATGAAAAGTATTCATTAGAATATATTTACGAGGTTATTGATTGGATTGAGAATAACCCTCCTCAGTTGGGCGTTAATTGGGTATGCACAATGGATGTAGCAATAAGGGCTGCTAATTGGATTTTAAGTCTATCATTTTTTAAAAATTCAAAATTTATAACAAATGAATTTTTATTTTACTTTATAAAGAACATTTATATTCATGGTAAACACATAATTAATAATTTAGAGTATGGAAGAAAAACTTCAAATCACTATATTTCTGATATTTCCGGACTTCTTTTTATAGGTGCATTGTTTAGTGAATTTAATATAGGCAAGAAGTGGAAAAAATTTGCTATAAATGAGCTAAAAAAAGAGATGGCAAAACAAATATATGATGATGGAGCAGATTTTGAAGCATCTACTTGTTATCATAGATTAGTATTAGAACTTTTTTTCTACTGCACTATTTTTATAATAAGAAATTCTTCTGATTTTAAGGAAGATAATTTTGTAGAAGTTGGGGAAAAGATTTTTGGTAAGGAATATGTTGAAAAGCTTTATAAAATGTTTGAATTTACTCTTTATGTCTTAAAGCCTGATGGGAGAATGCCTAAAATAGGAGATAATGATAATGGGAGGTTTTTTATCTTCGTTGTTAGAGATGTTTTAGATATGAGATATCTGTTGTCTTTTGGAGCTATTTTTTTTAAAGAAACTAAGTTTAAATTAAAAGAATTTAGATTCTGTGAGGAAATTTTATGGGTTTATGGGAAAGAAGGTTATGATATCTGGAATGATTTAGATAGTATAAGCATAGATAGTATTGGTAGTAAGGATTTTCCTGATGCAGGTTTTTATATCTTAAGAAAAGATAAAAATTATATGATAGCATCCTGTGGTCCCAATGGCCAAAATGGGGTTGGAGGTCATGCTCATAATGATAAGTTGAGTTTCGAGCTTTCTATTGATGGCAAAGATATGCTGATAGATCCTGGTACTTATGTTTATACCCCAATCCCATATTGGAGAAATAAGTTCAGGTCAACTATGTTTCATAATACTGTAGTTGTAGATGACCTTGAACAGAATAGATTTGATGCTAGAAGTTTATTTTTTTTAAAAAATGATGCTAAATGCAAGGTTAATGTATGGAAATCAACTGAGAGCTACGATTTACTAGATGCTGAGCATTATGGTTATAAGAGACTTAAGAATCCTGTTGTGCATAGGAGACAAATAATTTATGATAAAAATGAATGTTACTGGATAGTAAGAGATATATTAACTGGGAAAGGCGAACATAAGATTGACTGGTGCTTTCATATGGCTGAAAATATTAATTTTAATGTTGATGGAAAATCTATAACTGTTTTTATTGTTGATGACAATAAAAAAAGAAAGAATAAGGATTTGAAGATTATTCCTTTAGATATAGACGGTATTAATTTTTTTGAACATAGTAGTTGGATATCATATGGCTATGGAAGTAAGGTAAAATCTAAAATGTTAGTATATTCGAAGACAGCATCTACACCTGTTGATTTTTCATTTATAATTACACGTGATAGGTTTGATTACTCCAAGGATGATGTCATAAATTCATTCCTCAAAGGTAAAATAAATTCCATACCCTATGGTCACGAAAATTCCATAGTGTAGATCCTAAGTAAAACAAAAAATAATTATGATAGAATCCTTTCTTATACACTTAAGGAAGGAGAAAAATGTTAGGAGCAGCAATGTATACCACAATAAAGACACTATGGGAAAGAACAAAAAATAAGACGGAGATTGCACGTCTAACCGGCCATGACTGGAAGACAGTAGCAAAGGTAATAAAAAATATCGAGGCTGGAATAGAGATTCCGCAATATAAGCCGAGAGGTTCCCTAATTGATGCTTACAGGCAAAAAGTACTGGCTCTGCTAGAGAAGGACCTAAATGGTGTAAGAATTTACCAGGAACTTACGCGTGATGGATTTAAAGGTTCATATCCAACTGTAAAAAGGTATATTAACAAATTAAAAAGGAGTCAGAACATATTTGTAAGAATCAATACGGAACCGGGCGAGGAAGCCCAGGTTGACTTTGGATACGCTGGTTTAACAAAAGATGATAGCGGAAAATCAAGAAAGACCTGGGTATTTGATATGAGGCTATCATATTCCAGGCTTGACTACTACCAGAAGGTATATGACCAGAAAGTAGAGACCTTTATTGCAGCTCACATTAATGCATTTGAGGCATTTGGCGGAGTACCAAAATATGTGAGAATCGACAATTTAAAATCTGCAATACTTAAGGCAAGTTTTTATGAACCGTTGTATCAGCTGGCCTACAAGGACTTTGCCAGATACTATGGTTTTAGTCCGCTTCCCTGCAGGATTAGAAGACCAAACGATAAGGGAAAAGTTGAATCGGGAATAAAATTTGTAAAGGGCAATTTCTTTAAGGGAAGAACCTTTGCAAGCGGAAAAGACCTTGACTGCCAGCTAAAAGCATGGAACAGTATTGCAAACCAGAGAATACACGGCACAACAAGAAAAGTGCCGCTGGAAGTTTTTACGGAGGAAGAGAAAAGCATCTTAAGCCCCCTTCCCCCGGTAAGATTTTCGCTAGCAAAAATATCTACAAGAAAAGTTTATCATGACTGCCATATTTATGTCGATTACAATTACTACTCGGTACCTTATGAGTATGTGGGAAAGATTGTGGATGTAGAGATTACAGAAAGTCTCGTAAAAGTATATTATGCAGGAGAGCGTATCGCCCTTCACAAGAGAATTGCTGGTAAAGGTTCATTTTCAACTGTAGAAAGCCATTATCCTTCCTTTAAAATATCTGACCCTGTAAAAAATCAGAAAATCTTGGGACAGAAGATGGAGGAAGTGGGTCCCTACTGCGAAAAGTTTTTTGGTAAGGCACTGGAGCAGAAGCCAAAAAGTGCTTCCGCAATAGCCAGAGGCGTGCTCTCACTTAAAAAGCTATACCCGGACAGCGTAATTGAAGCCTCATGTAAAAGGGCCTTTTTTTACGGAGCGATAGAATACAGGGTGGTAAAAAGCATATGCAAAAGTTCCGCATATGTCCTACCTCTTGAGGAGGTGGCAATATGAGTATGATAAAGGCAAGGCTTAAAGATTTTAAGCTATCCGGAATATACAACTCCTATGAGGATAGAATTGCCTACGCAAAGGATAAATCCTTATCATATGAAGAGTTTTTGGAGATGCTCCTGGAAGATGAGGAAAATAACAGGAGGGATAATAGCTACAAAAAAAGATACTCCAGGGCCAAATTTCCCTATTCAAAAAACATAGAGGACTTTGATTTTTCATTCCAGCCTTCAATAGATAAGCGTCTGATAAATGACATATGTACCTGCTCCTTTGTAAAAGAAAAAAAGAATGTCGTTTTTATAGGCCAGCCGGGCACTGGAAAAAGTCATCTTTCAATCTCTATCGGAATAAAAGCTTTATCTAAAGGACACAAGGTACTTTTTGCACAGGTAAATGAAATGCTTCAAAACTTGTATTTTTCCAAAGCTGACAACAGTTATTATCAAAAACTGAATTATTACCTTGCTCCAGATCTATTGATTTTGGACGAGCTTGGCTTTAAGAAGATTCCATCACACAATGCTGATGATTTCTTTGAAGTAATATCTAAAAGATATGAGAAAGGATCGGTTATTATTACCACCAATAAGGGGTTTGAATCCTGGGGAGATATATTTGCCGATTCAATACTTGCATCTGCAATAATTGACAGGGTTGTTCATTACTCAACTGTTATTAAGATTAATGGGCCAAGCTACCGTACAAAGGATATTAAAGTTAAGGGAGGTGATGGTAAATAATTTTTTTAATTTAGGGTCTGGAATTTTCGTGACCCTAGACTCTGGAATTTTAGTTGACTTTGAGGAT
>CAYOLB010000336.1:0-6783 GCA_964404675.1 uncultured Atribacterota bacterium
GATATTTTAGAAAATATATTATAAATGTGAATTGTATTAACAATTTTTTATTATCACAACCTTAAACACATCTTTTAGGCATTTTTAGATTATAACTAGACTTATAGGGTAACTCCAACTCTTTTTACCACACAAGCTTGTTAAATAGAACATATTTCTTAAGGTTCATTTGCAGTTTTCACTCTTTATGGGCTTATATATAGTTCAATAGCTTCTATAGCTTTTTCTATTGATATGGATAATTGTAGAATGCAAGATTTTATTTTTTCTTCATTTATAATAGACAATGTAGATTGATTAGAATTATTGTTACAAATTAATTACAAACTTTGACAAATATTATAATATATGTTAATGTTACAAAGTAATTACAAACTTTGACAGATACTATAATATGTTAATTTTTGATTTATTACATTCTTACTTAGGAAAGGAGAACTAATTATGGTTGAAAGTAATACTGTAAAAGACTTAGTAAAAAAGAAAGGAAATAAAAGAGAAGATTTGGTTACCGTTTTACAGGAAATAGTAAAGCATGAAAAATTTCTATCTGAGGACAGACTTCTTGAAGTTGCCAGGGAATTTGATTTAGCTCCTGCAGAAGTATACGGAGTAGCGACATTCTACTCATTTTTACCTGTAAAGCCGTTAGGTGAAAATATTATAAAAGTTTGCCAGACAATAGTGTGTGGTATTAAGGGCAAGGATGCGATTCTTAAAGCCATTAAAGACAAATTAAACATTGTACCGGGTCAGACCAGTGAAGACGGTAAATTTAGTTTATTAACTGTCAATTGCATAGGCCAGTGTGACAATGCACCTGCAATGATTATAAATGATAAGCCATATGTAAATTTGACGTATGAGAAAGTATTCAAAATTATTGATGAATATCAGCCATAAAAATCATTAGGTGGGAGGTACCTATGACATCTGATATAAAAGAAAAGAAAAATAAAATTAACTCCTGTAAAAAAAGAGTCAATTTGATATTTAAAGATCAGGATATTGATAAAGTAATTGATAAAATTTTAGAAATGAGTTCGGACAATATAATCGATGAAATAAAAGATTCCGATCTTCGGGGTAGGGGAGGTGCCGGCTTTCCAACATGGATTAAATTAAAAGGCGCAAAAGAGATGGCGAGTGATTCTAAGTATGTAGTATGCAATGCTGATGAAGGTGAGCCAGGAACTTTTAAAGACAGGGAAATTATTGAAAAAGAACCTGAAAAGATTTTAGCTGGTATGACAGCTGTCGCAAAAGCAATAAAATCAAATAAAGGAATTATATATCTACGGGCAGAATATAATTATCTGCTTGAAGACTTGCAAAAAAAAGTAGAATTATTCAACCAGGGGCTGGTCAGACGTGGATTTGATTTTACCGTAGAAATCAAATCGGGAAGCGGTGCCTATGTTTGTGGTGAAGAAACTTCCCTGATTGAATCAATGGAAGGTAAAAGAGGAGAAGCAAGAAATAAGCCTCCCTTCCCTGCACAATCAGGTTATCTTGGCAGGCCAACAGTGATAAATAATGTTGAGACTCTTGTTTATGTAGGAATAATTATTTCTGACGGTGCTGATAGCTTTAAAAAGCTGGGAACGATGGATTCTAAAGGCGCAAAAGTTTTCAGCGTTTCTGGTGATACCGAAGTTCCTGGAATTTATGAAATTGAGATGGGAATGACACTAAAAGAATTTTCAGACCTTTTTGGAGATAGTGACACAAAGGCGGTACAGGTTGGAGGAGCTTCCGGTTTTTGTGTCCCCAGAAGTAAGTTTGAAGAAACAATAATCGGATTTGAGGGTATTCCAACCGGCGGCTCAATGATATTATTCTCCAGCAAAAGATCAATGTACAATATTCTCCACAATTACTTGGAATTTTTTGTTGAAGAATCCTGTGGACAATGTACCCCATGCAGGGCAGGCTGTCAGCAGCTGCTTAAAGGCATCGAAAGCATAAGACAGGGGATTAAGCCTAAAAATTATATTGAAGATCTTTTGGATCTTGCAAAAAACATAAAGATAACTTCCAAATGCGGGCTGGGACAATCTGTTTGCAATCCGTTTATCTCTATTGTTGAAAATTTTAGAGAAGAAATGATATATTAATTTATAAGGAGGGCAAATGCTAGGAATGGTTAATTTAAAAATAAACGATATTGATGTCAATATTGAAGAAGATTCAAATATCCTGGAGGCGGCAAAGAAGGTTAATATAAAAATACCTACATTATGCTACCATGAAGATCTTTGTGTTGCCGGTAATTGCAGGGTTTGTGTTGTTGAGCAAAAAGGGGTAAATAACTTAAAAGCAGCATGTGCAACACCTGTTGAAGAAAATATGGAGATATACACAAATACCAGCAAAGTTAGAGAGGCGAGAAAAACAGTAATCGGCCTTTTATTATCTGAACATAATAACGATTGCCCTCATTGTTATAAAAATGGAAATTGCGAACTTCAGACTCTTGCCAGAGATTATCTGGTTGATTCTGATAAATACATAAATATATTAAAAGATTATACAATTGACAGGTCTTCCCCTTCGATTATTAAAGACGACAGCAAGTGCATAAAATGCCAGAGGTGCGTGAGAACCTGTGATGAACTGCAGGATGTAAATGCATTATGTGTTTCCGGAAAAGGCTCCATGATAAAAATTTCTACTTTTTTTGAAAAACCCATGGATTCCATTAACTGTACAAATTGTGGCCAATGTGTTATCCACTGCCCAACCGGAGCGCTGGTAGAAAGAAATTATATAGATGAAGTATGGGAAGCTTTAAACGATTCTTCCAGGCATGTTGTGATACAGACTGCGCCTGCAGTAAGAGTGGGCATAGGAGAAGCAGTAGGTCTTGAACCTGGTCAAAGCCTTACTGGTAAAATGGTTACAGCTCTTAAAATGATTGGGTTCGATGCAGTATTTGATACCAATTTCTCTGCAGACCTTACAATAATGGAAGAAGTTATGGAACTTTTAACAAGACTGAAGAGAAGAATTGTAGATAAAGAAAACATAGCACTTCCACAGTTTACATCATGTTCTCCTGGATGGATAAAATATATTGAGCATGAATATCCTGATATTCTTGATCATCTCTCAACTTGTAAATCTCCACAGCAGATGCTTGGAGCTCTTGCAAAAACATACTATGCACAGAACATGAAAATTAATCCGGAGGACATCGTGGTTGTTTCAATAATGCCCTGTACCGCAAAAAAATTTGAAGCTGACCGCCCAGAAATGTATTCCAGCGGATATAAGGATGTGGATTATGTTTTAACTACAAGAGAATTTGGAACAATGATCCAGCAGGCTGGAATAAATTTTGAATCTCTTCAAGACTCCGAGAGTGACAGCATCCTTGGCAAGCATACCGGAGCAGGAGTTATTTTCGGTGCAACCGGTGGTGTTATGGAAGCTGCTCTTAGAACAGCCTATGAAATAATTACAGGGAGAGAAGTACCGTTTTCAAATATTAATGTTATGCCTGTAAGAGGCCTAGAAGGAGTAAAAGAAGCAACAATCACAATTAAAAATTGCAGAGATGAGTGGAAATTCCTTGAAAATGTTGATTTAAAAGTCGCTGTTGCCCACGGACTTTCTAATGCAAGAAAGCTGGCCGAACAGGTAAGTGCCGGAAAATCTCCCTATCATTTTATTGAGATAATGGCATGTCCGGGTGGGTGTCTGTCAGGTGGCGGTCAGCCCATACCAATAAATAATGAGATAAGGAAAAAGAGAACTGAAGCAATTTACACAGAAGACGAATCGCTGGAATTCAGGAAATCTCATGAAAATCCTGAAATAAAAAGGATTTATAAAGATTTTCTTCAGGAGCCTCTGAGTCATAAATCTCATGAATTGCTCCATACTCATTATACAAAAAGGAAAAAATATTAAAAAAAATAACAAAATTACTATAACTTTTTTATTAATATCATTAGTAGTTGTCTCCAGTTTTATTTTTTTCGGTTGTAAAAAAAATCAAAATCTGGACAGTGAATTAAGCCCCGATACAGAAGAAGTAAATAATGGAAGTAAAATGAATATAGGTGTCCTAAGGGGGCCCAGTGCAATCGGGATGATAAAACTAATTGACGAAGCTACCGCCAATAGCGAGAACATAAATTTTAGTTATGAAATAGTTGGTTCCCCCGATATTATGATATCCAGAATCATATCAAATGAAATAGCTATAGCAGTTCTCCCGACAAATGTTGCTGCTAAACTATATAATAAAGGAGTTAATATAAAGCTGGTAGCTATTGTTGGCGGGGGCGTTCTTTACCTTGTCTCAAATAGAAATCAGAATATCGAAAGGGGGCAATGGGAAGATCTAAAAGGAAAAGAAATAAATATTATTGCTAAAGGTTCTAACCCGGATGTTATTTTTAGATATCTTGCAGATAAAAATGGAATTGATATCGAAAAAGATATTGTATGTAATTATTCATTTGATCAGGTTGAATTAAGTCAACTACTTATTGCAGGAAAAAAGGATATAGGAATGCTGCCTGAACCTTTTGCAACAAGCAGCCTTGAGGAAAATAATAACCTGGAAATTGTTATGGATATTCAGGAAGAATGGGGGAAAATAAACTCAGAAAATATTCTTCCTCAAACATGTTTAATTGTTTCTTCCTATATAATAAATAATAAAAAAAATATTTTAGAAACATTTTTAACGGAATATAAAGATTCTATTGATTGGGCAAATGATAATCCTGGTGAGGCAGGAGGTATGACCGAGAAACTTGGAATAGGTATAAAAGAGGAAATTTCATACAAAGTTATACCTAGATGCAATCTTATGTACGAAGACAAAGAGAATGCAAAAAAAATTTTAGGTGAATATTTGAAGGTATTATATAAATTCTCGCCGGAAGATATAGGCGGTAAAATACCTGAAGATCAATTCTATTATGATGAATAGAAAAAATATAAAAAAAGATTATCTTATTTTTTTTGCTGCAATCTTTATTCTTTTCATAGCATGGAAAATAATTTCTTTAATTATAGACTCGGAAATAATTTTCCCTTCCCCTGAAAGCACATTTATCGGTGTAATAGAGGTAGTAAGGCAGGATGATTTCTTGGGCGCTGTGTTTCATTCAATAACAAGGGGACTGATTGGATTTGCTATTTCATTCCTGTCGGGAATCGTTTTAGGAATAACAACAGGATTCAGCAAAATACTTTACAGATTTATGGAACCAGTTTTGGTAATTATTAAATCTATTCCTCTGATATCAATAATATTGATTTCACTGATCTGGTTTGATTCTGAAAATGTCCCCATATTTGCGAGTTTTTTAGTGTCATTTCCTATCGTTTATACAAATGTTGTAGAGGGAGTAAAAAATATTGATACAAAAATTCTGGAAATGGCAAAATCATTTAGAGCAACAAAAATAAGGGTTTTAACGGAAATATATATTCCTGCAATACTGCCTTTCATTATCGCTGCTGCTGTTTCTTCGGTCGGTATCGGGTGGAAGGCCGTAATTGCGGCTGAAGTTTTAAGTAATCCTTTAAAAGCAATTGGTACAAACATGCAATTATCTAAAATATATCTGGAAACCGATAAAGTAATCGCATGGACTGTTATCGCCATATTGATAAGTTATTTTTTTGAATTATTCATAAAATTAATTGGAAAAAAAATAGTAAAGTGGAAATATTAATTTGTATATTGAAATTAAAAATTTAAGTAAAAGTTTCAAAAACCTAACAATCTTTAAAGATTTCTCCATTAAGATACCCGAAAATAAAATAACAGTAATCATCGGAGAATCGGGATGCGGCAAAACTACATTATTAAACCTTATAAGCGGTATATATCCTGCGGATAACGGCATTTTTAAAAACTTAAAGCAAAGATCAATATCATATATTTTTCAGGAACCAAGATTGCTTGAATGGAAAACTGTTAAAGATAATATCGAATTTGTTTTAAAAGATATTTATCCAAAAAAGGAAAGAAGGAAAATCACTGAAAAATATATTAAATTAGTTGGACTTGAAAAATTTTCGGATTACCACCCTTTTCAATTAAGTGGTGGTATGTCGCAAAGAGTTGCAGTTGCAAGAGCATTTGCATTTCCATCAGATATCCTCTTAATGGATGAGCCGTTTAAACAACTGGATCTCAAGCTAAAAAAAGATATTCTTTACTCATTTCTGAGTTTATGGCAGGCAGACAAAAGAACTGTGATATTTGTCACTCATGATATTGAAGAAGCTGTCATGCTTGGCAATGAAATTTTTGTTTTAAAAGGTCTGCCAGCGAAGATTATAAATAATATTAAAATTGAACAGAATCAATTTGATAGAAATCTTAAAAATACTAAATTAATTGATATAAAAAACAATATTATAAGTATTATTGATTAATGATTCGAGAAGAATTGATCAGGATTATGGAAATTACCTTTAAAAATTATCCCCAATTTAATGGAATAATGTGTTGGGGATGAGAAAATTATTATGAAATTTTATTGGGGTCACTCCAATTCTAACCTTTCTTAAATGGTTTTTCAGCCAAAAATATAATAGCAATAGATACTATAAATGGCTACAAGCAACAACTGGTAACTGTAGATAAGGATGAGAATTTGATAATTAAAAATTTACTTTTAAAAGATTATCCGATGGTGCTTCATGTTTTAAACTAGAATATATATTCTAAATTTATTTTTTGATTAATTTATCCCTTCAGGAAATCCCAGACTATAAACTAAATTATCTTCCTTTAGAATTTCAATATAT
>CAYOLB010000337.1:0-3787 GCA_964404675.1 uncultured Atribacterota bacterium
CCATTGACTCCAAATACAAATGAAATATGGCTGAATCAAATTTATTTTCAATATAATCTCTGACTTCGATGTTATTTTTGGCATCCCCTGCCATGGCCCAGGAAGATAAATTTAAAACAATAGTCAAAAGACTTATCAAAATAATAAATAAAAGAATATTCTCTTTTTTAGATAAAAAATATTTTTTTGACACTATTTTTCTCCCTCTAAAAATTAAATCATCTTTCTATCCCTGTTTATTTATTCAATTTCATTTATAGCTTATCAGAATAGTTATTGTAGCATACAATTACATTTCAGGATTTTTTCGATTGTAATAATTCTTTGAATTTTTCCCTATTTAATTCACGAAAGATAAAAGGATGCTTTTTGTCCTGATGAACCAGTAACTGCTCCTCGAAACTCTTTTTCTTCTCATTAATATAAAAAATCCCTAGGGGTAGCTTCTCCTTTTCCATAGCCTTTCTTAAAGCCTGATTGCGGTCATGATAATCATGATCTTCCATATCATAGGTATTATCCTTAAACCATTTAAAGGTATTGATTTTATTAAAAGTAACACATGGCTGAAAGATATCTACAAGGGCATATCCTGGATGTTGGATTGCTTTTTTTATTATTTCAGCTGTTTTTTTAATATCTCCACAAAAAACCCGGGCAACAAAAGAAGCATCCATAGCAATTGCCAGAGAAATTGGATTAATTGGTTCTGATACAACCCCATTAGTCTGTACAGGGGTCTTGAATCCATACTGGCTGGTTGGAGATGCCTGTCCTTTGGTCAAACCATAGACCATGTTATTGTGCACCAGATGAGTAATATTAGGATTTCGACGTATTGTATGCAAAAAATGATTGCCACCCTCTCCATACATATCTCCATCTCCTCCCTCGGCAATAACTGTTAATTCCGGGTTACAGGCTTTAATGCCTGTAGCAGGTGGTAAGGCTCTACCGTGCAGACCATTAAACATATGTACATTAAGATATTGAGGAGTCTTGGCAGCTTGACCAATCCCGGATACAATTACTACTTCTTGAGGTTTCAATGAAAGTTCCGCTAGTGCTTGTTGCAATGCCTTTAATATCATAAAATTACCGCAGCCTGGACACCAGGCCGTTTGTGTATTCTCTTGTTCAAAGGTGTTTATTTTTTTCATTTTATATCTCCCTTCTTGGAAATAGCCTCATCCATATATTTGGTTAATTCATCTGCAAAAAATGCTAAACCATTATATTTTAATATCTTATAATCAATATCGACACCTGTTGTCACCTCTAAAAGTTGTGCAAATTGCCCTGTATAGTTATTTTCTATTGAGATAATTTCTTTAGCTTGCTCTAAATAATTAATAGTTTTCTTAGAAATAGGGTAAACCTGTTTAAAATGCAAGAAAGCTGCCTTAGGATTATTTAATCTACTAAGAGATTCTTTGATTACATGATAGGTTGAACCCCAACCAATAAATAGTATCTGATAGTTCTTTGGTCCAATAAGCTCGGGTACTAAGGCTTCTTCTTTTATCTGATTTAATTTTGCCATTCTCTTTTCCATCATCTGATTCCTAACATCCATATCCTCTGTAATCAATCCATTTTCATCATGTTCATCACTATCAACTCTGATTAATCCATTGCCATAGTTAGGTATCCCTCTGGGAGATACTCCGTTATCTGTTTTTAAGTTATAGCGTTTGTAATTTTCATCACTCTCAACAATAAATCTCTCATTTTTCCCCCCGGGGAGATTAAGCTTCTTAATATTATAATAAGTATCCATAGTATACTGATCTGTTAGAATAAACACCGGTATCTGATATTTATCAGCCCAATAAAAAGCTTTTCGGGCAAGTTCATAAGCATCCTCGATTTTCCCTGGTGCCAGGATAATCCTGGGAAATTCTCCATGGCCAGCATGAAGAACCATATTAAGATCTCCTTGCTCGGTCCTGGTAGGCAAACCGGTAGCTGGACCCGGCCTTTGTGCTAAATGAATGACTATGGGACTTTCCAGTATGCCAGCCAGACTGATTCCTTCTGTCATAAGGGCTAAACCACCACCGGAGGTGGTAACCATTGCCCGTCCCCCTGCATACCAGGCTCCTAAGGCCATATTAATTGCCGCAATTTCATCTTCTGTCTGTTCAGAGATAATACCAAAATCATTTGAATGTTGTGATAAAAAAACTAATACTCCCGTTGAAGGAGACATAGGATAAGAAGAAATAAAATTACAACCACCAGCTATAGCTCCTAAGCCAACACCTTCGGCTCCGTTAATCAAGAGGTCATCTTTCACCTCTTTTGATTTTTCCATCTGAAAAAGTTTATCAGAATTAACTAGATTCTCTTTTACTAATCTTTTTGCTTCCTGAAATCCATTCTCTAGCGCTTGAATATTATCAGGGATAAAATCTTCCTTTTTCTTCTGAGTAAAATAGTCCTGTAGATATTTTTTCCCTTCCTTGATATCCCCTTCCAACAATCCCAGTAAAAGACCTACAGCAATTGTGTTAGCATAAATCGCATTTCCAATTTCTTTGGCCATGCCAAGAAATGAAACATCAATAACTTCCCTTTCAGTATGCAGCTTTTTCTTATCTCCAATTATGGTTGTCTTATCATCGATTCTGTCCGATACATGGGAAATTGCCTTTTCATCCAAAGGTATTAATATATCTATTCTCTGAACAGGTGCCTGTACCGCTTGATTAGAAACTCTTATCTGAGTAGAATTACTTCCACCTCTTACCCTTGACATATACTCCTTGGTAGCAAATACATAATAGCCTGACAATTTCAACATGCGGGTTAACAGTTGCTCTACAGTCTGGATACCCAGACCCGCTCCGCCGCATAAAACAATAGAAATATCTTTTTCTACGGGCTTTCCTGTTTTCTTTCTTTCAGCTGGCTCCATTTTTGTCCCTCCTTTATAAATATATAAAAATTTTATACAATGCTCTTTAATACAATCAATATTAATACTTGATAATATTTAACATTATTCTTATTTTTATTATAATCCGGCCTTTTTTGTTGGAGGAATGGAAGGTTTTTTATAAGGCACCGGAATATACTGAACAGAAGGTCTCTTTCCGGGATTCTGGGGATATAGATCCATCAATTCATAGATTTCTTTGGGCATTTCGGTGGAAACACACAAACCTAATTCTTTTGCTTCTTCGAATTTTATAGGGTAATCATGGGTCCATCTTCCCTCGGTCAAGGTTCGGGTTATATTTTCAGCTTTTTCTTCAGTACAATGATTTTCTATGAGCAATTTTTTAATAAAATTATAAACCTGTGTTAAGGCCTTCCTCGCAATATCGGCTTGGATCATTGTTTCATCATCTATCTCATTTACATCTTTATCTCTTAAGACATTTAAGATTGAGACTGCTGGATACTGACCTAATTGCGGATCTACCGGACCTAATACTGCATTTTCATCCATAACAATCTCATCTGCTGCCAGAGAAAGCATTGTACCTCCACTCATGGCATAATGAGGAATATATACTGTCACCTTCCCTTTATGCCGGATTAGAGCATTAGCAATTTGTTCGGTAGCCAATACTAATCCTCCTGGGGTATGAAGAATGATATCAATAGGCATATTATCATCAGTAAGTCTTACTGCCCTTAAGATAGCCTCAGAATCTTCTATATTAATATACCTGGTTAAAGGAATACCTAATATACTCATGGTTTCCTGACGATGGATCATGGTAATAACCCTGGAACCCCTACTTTTTTCAAATCGGTGAATAAGAGAAACTCGAGA
>CAYOLB010000338.1:0-7565 GCA_964404675.1 uncultured Atribacterota bacterium
TGGGGATATATATTTTGTTGATGATCAATTAGCCCATTTGGAACAAACCAGAGGATTAGGGATTCACGTTTTCTTGGCCGGCTGGAGTTATGCTACCGAACAGCAGAAAAAAATAGCCAGAGAAGAAGGAATCCAGGTAATTGAGAGAGAAGAAGATTTTTACCCTATAGTGAAAGAACATTTAAATAAAAAATAGACAGGAGGAATATTTTATGAAAGTAACAGATTATCATAAAGTGCCATTAGAAGCAGTAGAGATGGAAGAGGCAAAAAATGTTAAGGTAAGATGGCTCATTTCTGATAAGGATAATGCGAAAAACTTTGCTATGAGATTATTTGAAGTTGAAGCTGGTGGATATACCCCTTATCATACCCATGACTGGGAACATGAAGTATTTGTATTGGAAGGAGAGGGGGAAGTCAAGATAGACGAACAAAAATATCCCATAAAAAAAGAAAGTGTAGTCTTTGTTGAACCGAATCAAAAACACAGTTTTAAAAATACCGGAAACAGTTTATTAAAATTTCTTTGTTTGATACCTTATAAGTAAATAATGTTGTTTAGTGAGATAGAATCTCTAATTGTATACGGAGCTTACTATGAAAATATTGGCTGTTGATTTTGATGGAGTAATAAGCGATAGTGCGCTAAAATCATTGTTTGTCAGTCACAATGCTTATTGCCGTTATTTTGGCACAGATGTGAAGAAGAATTTTGGGGGTGAATGCTTTAGCTTTGAAAATTGGGAGAGGATGAAAGCAGAATATAGCAGAGAAATGGAAAAATATCGGCAGATTCGTTCCTATATTGAGCTTTCCTGTGATTTTTTTGTAATGATTAAAATCATTGAAGAGCAAATTGAAGTAAAGAATCAGGAGGAATTTAGAGAAATCCGCAATCAATTAAATTTTGATTACCAATTTTTTCATGATTTATTTTTTGAAGAAAAAGAAAGATGGCAAAACAAAGATTTTAAGAAATGGTTTTCTCTTGCTCCAATTTTTGAAAATGTGGCTGTAGGAATTAAAAAATTCATAGAGGAGGGGAAGAAGATAGTTATTGCTACTTCTAACCTGGGTAAGGCAATTCACCCTGCTTTTCACCCGGATTACCTGGGTTTTTCTATTAACCTACAGGACATTTTTGATAAAAATTATGGGAAGAATAAATCTGACCATATGAAAGCAATTGCCGACCAATATGATGTTAGATTTAAAGATATATATTTTATCGATGACCAGCTAAGTTATTTAGAAGAAACGCAATTATTGGGAGTAAATGTTTTTCTAGCAGGTTGGGGATACTGTACTAAAGAACATAAGCAAATCGCTAAAAAAAAGAATATGGAAGTAATTGAGAAGGAAAAAGATTTTTATTCTACTATGAAAAGATTTTTAGTGTAATCTGTTCTTTTGTATGAAGATGAGAGTAATAAATTAGTAATTATATTTACAGGGGGTATAAAAATGTATTCTGATTTAAACCCGACGAAAAGAATTTTAATGGGACCTGGTCCTAGTGATGTTCACCCTAGAGTACTAAAGGCAATGTCTACACCATTATTAGGGCATCTGGATCCTGAATTCTTAGAAATTATGAACGAAACCAGGGAAATGCTGAAAGAGGTATTCCAGACCAAAAATGAGCTTACTATTGCATTATCCGGTACCGGAAGCGCCGGAATGGAGGCTGCTCTCGTTAACATGCTGGAACCAGGTGATAAAGCACTGGTATGTGTTAATGGCTTGTTTGCAGAGAGAATGATTGATATTGTCAGGCGTTGTGGGGCAGAACCAGTTGTACTGCAGGCTGAATGGGGAAATATTGTTGAGCCCGAAAAGGTAAGAGAAATTTTAAAAAAGAATGGCAATATTCAATTATTGACCATTGTTCATGCCGAGACCTCAACAGGTGTAAGACAGCCACTGGAAGAAATTTCCCGAATAACCAAAGAGGTAGGCGCTCTCTTTGTAGTAGATGCAGTTACCTCTTTAGCCGGTATACCCTTAGAAGTAGATAACTGGGGTATTGATGTAGTGTATAGTGGTACCCAGAAATGTTTGAGCTGTCCACCTGGTTTATCCCCAGTTTCTTTCAGTAAAAATGCAACTGAGGCAATTTCCAAAAGAAGTACACCTATTCGTAGCTGGTATTTAGATGTCCAGATGCTTCAAAGTTATTGGGGGAAGGAAAGATTTTATCATCATACCGCTCCCATTAATATGATTTATGCTTTACGTGAAGCCTTGCGTCTGGTTTTAGAAGAAGGTTTAGAAAAGCGTTTTGAAAGACATCAATTACATTCAAGAGCGCTTGTAGCAGGACTGGAGGCAATGGGATTAGAAATGGTAGCACCTGCCCAGTATCGTTTGCCAGAATTGAATGCAGTTTTTATCCCAGAAGGAATTGATGATGTAATGGTTAGAAGGGCATTATTAGATGAATATGGAATTGAAATCGGTGGAGGACTGGGAAAATTTAAAGGAAGAGCCTGGCGGATTGGTTTGATGGGATATTCTTGCTCTAAGGCTAATGTCATGCTATTTTTAGCGGCATTGGAAAATATCTTGAAAAATATGGGCTATAAAATTAGTGAACATGGTATTTCGGCTGCTGATGAGGTATACGATAAAAAAGCTTAAGATTTGAAAGTCTAGTTTAATCTACAATTAATTAATTTAAAAAAGAGAGAGCAAAAGCTCTCTCTTTTTTAATATTTCGATTATATGAAAAAAATTAAAAAAATCATTTTTACTCAATTTTAAATGCGATTGTCTCCTCAACTGTTTTTTGACTAAAAACATCCTTCAGGACCAGTTGAAATTGGTATTCTCCTTTAGGGAAAGGGCTATCTTGGGTAACCGTATTAGTTATAAATATTTCATAATTTGCTCTATGAGAGAAAACATGATAGTCTAGAAAATCTTTTTGTCCCCATAGAATATTCCCTTCCATATCCAGAATATAAAGGTCTTCCTTGATATGAATTTCAAATTGTTCTTCTCCGACTTCTTTTATTGTATAATTCTTTGCTTCTGCATAGATATTAAATGTTTCTCCCTGGGCAAAACTAATACCTTCACGTAACTGGTACATCCCAAATCCTATTGCTTCACTTTCGGTAAACCTTAAATTGTTCAATTCTAATTGTGCTTTTTCACGGATAGATAGCAAAGCTTTTTCCAATGATTCGATAGCCTCGTTATAGTTTTGTTGTTCAAGATACTCCAGTGATTGTTCAATGAGTGCTTTTTCTGAATTTTCTGAAGCAACTATGGTTATAGGTGCGAGAGTTAACAATGTAATGAGAATAAAAAAGCATAAAAATAAATATATTCTTTTCATATTTTACTCCTTAATTTTAAATCAAGGCATTCTGGATCTGGTAATAGGCCAGAAAACAAGGGATGCTCTCCCTATCATATTTTCTTCTGGTACAAATCCCCAGAAGCGGCTATCACTGCTATTTGCTCTATTATCACCAAGTACAAAATAAGAGTCTTTGGGTACAGTAATTTCTGGCATACTTTCAAAGGACCTGTGTTCTACATAATCTTCTTCCAGTCTTTCTCCATTTAGATATACAGCACCATCAATAATTTTAACTCTATCTCCTTCAACAGCAATGACTCTCTTTATATAGTTGTGATTCTGATCTATTGGGGGCTTAAAAATAACAATTTCACCATGTGTTGGTTCGGTTAATCGATAAACAATCTTGTTGCAGATAAGCCTTTCCCTATTGAAGAGTGTATCTTCCATAGAAGCTCCTTTTACTACAGTAACCTGCCCGATAAAAGTAATAATAATAAAGGCTATGATACCTGCGCTTACCACTGTTTCAAGAAGTTCTCTCCACATAGGTTTTACCTTTTTCCCGCTTTTTTCATCTACAAGCTTATTTTTATTTTTTTTCATTGACATCCTCTCTGCTTCATAATTGATGTTTTTATTTATATTTATTTATAGATTTTAAATTACTAATGAAAATTATACCACATTTAGCATATTTTCAAGCCTTCTAAATATATTTTACCAGAAAAAGTAAACAGGTTATAATAAAAATATTCTTGTAAAAAGAATATTTTGTTTTAACCAATTGGAGGAAACAAATAAATACGATTATTTTTGATTTAGATGACACCTTAATACAAACATCCAGGATATATAATCAAGCCAGAAATGAATTTTCAGCATTAATGGCGGAATTGGGATTTCTGCAGGAAGAAGTATTGAATAAGCTGGATGAAATAGATATTGGGCATATTTCGCAACATGGTTTTGCCAAAGAGCGTTACCCTTTTAGCCTGGTTAAGACGTATCATTATTATTGCGGGAGAATTGGGAATAAAGTAGACCAAGAAGTAGAAAAGAAGATAGCAGATATAGGATGGAAAGTATTTCGGCAGATTCCAGAAAAAGTAAAAGGTGCTGAAGAAGTATTAGATTATTTAAAAAAACGTTATTTCTTGATTTTGGCAACATTAGGTGATCCTGAAATACAATATAGAAAAATTGCCTCCACCGGGTTAAACCTTTATTTTTCTTCAGTTTATGTTTTAAATCAAAAATCTATAGAAGAATACTCGAAAATTTTATGGAAGCATAAATTGCAAAAAAAGAAAACATGGCTCATTGGAAATAGTGTGCGTTCTGATCTAAATCCTGGACTAAGGCTTGGTTTAAATTGTATCTTGATACCAGCAGCAACCTGGAAATTTGAAGAAGAAAAGCCAATTACAAGTCATTATCTGAAATTAGAAAAATTAACAGAAATTATGGAATATTTATAAGTGATACTTAAATATGAAAAAATACCCTTCTTACCTTAATTTAACTGAAAAAGAATTCCAAAATCGAATTGAACAGGCTTATCAATATCTCGAATCCTGTACACTTTGTCCACATCATTGTCAAGTAAACCGCATTGCTGGACAAAAAGGATTTTGCCGTTCTACTGAAGAGCTAAAAATTTCCAGTTATAATGCACATTTCGGTGAAGAACCACCTATTTCGGGCATTTATGGCTCAGGCACTATTTTCTTTACTAATTGTACTTTGCGTTGTATTTATTGTCAGAATTATCCCATCAGTCAATTAGGTCATGGCAATCTAACTTCAATATCAGATTTATCCAAAATTATGCTTGCTTTACAGAGACAGAAATGCCATAATATCAATTTAGTGACCCCGACACATTTTGTGCCTCAAATTCTGAAGTCAGTGGCACAATCCAGGACATCAGGCTTAAATATCCCGCTTGTCTATAATACAAGCGGTTATGAATCAATAGAAGTATTAAAGTTGTTGGATGGCATTGTAGATATTTATCTTCCAGATGCCAAATATGCTGAAGATAGGGTTGCTGAAAAATATTCTCAGGCAGAGAACTATTCTCGGGTAAATAAAGGTACATTATTGGAAATGTATCGGCAGGTAGGAAATTTAAAAGTTAATAAAAATGGTATTGCGATTTCAGGATTAATCATAAGGCATTTGATCTTGCCATATAATTTATCTGGTACTGATAGAGTATTAAAATGGATTGCGGAAAATATCTCGAGAAAGACTTATATAAGCCTAATGTCTCAGTATTTTCCGGCTTTTGAGGCATCAAAATATAAAGAACTTTCCCGTAGTATTAATAAGAATGAATATGATAAGGCAAAAGAATCTTTTTATAACTATGGATTGAGAAATGGATGGATTCAGGAAGACAATGAATAATATTAGATTTGAAAGGCGAATCGTTCTTTGAAAACTGGTCGCATCAATATCAAAGCTGAATTTATATTAATAGGAGTGGTGGTTATATGGGGGTATACTTTCCCAGTTATTAAGAATGTATTGGTAAACATACCTCCTTTAACTTTTTTAAGCTATCGATTTTTCCTAGCTTTAAGCATTATCTATCTGATTTTCAGAAATAGACTAAAACATATCAACTTATCGGTGGCCAAAAAAGGTTTTCTTGTAGGTTTGTTTTTATTCTTGGGTTATTTTGGGCAGACTGTGGGTACTCAATTTACCACTTCAACCAAAACTGCTTTCATCACCGGGATATCGGTTGTTATAGTTCCTATTATCTCTTTTTTTTGGACTCGGGAAAGAATTAAACGCAATTCAGCTATAGGTGTACTCCTTGCTGTGATTGGTCTTTGGCTGATGAATACCAATGGTACAATATACCATATTAATATTGGTGATTCTCTTGTTTTTTTAGGGGCGATTGGATTTGCACTTTATATTGTTGGTGTAGATATTTATACCAAGAAGTTAGATTATGTTCAATTAGTTTTTATACAATTAGCAACCGTATGTTTACTATCCTTCATTTCCGCCATTTTTTTTGAGAAAAATGCAATCCATTTCTCTTATGATTTATCAGTTTGGTGGGCAGTTTTCATAAATGGAGTCTTTGCTACTGCACTTGCTTTTTACTTGCAAAACCGTTTTCAAAAATATTCCAGTCCTACAAAGATTGCAATTATTTTCTCAGCAGAACCTGTTTTTGGAGCTATTTTTTCCTACTTGATATTAGGAGAAACAATTGGTATTTTTGGATTTATCGGTGGTCTTGCAATCTTTTCTGGTATGTGTATTGCCCAGATAGAGCAGCCAGAAAAAATATAACCAAATCTTACTTATAATATTTTCTTCTTCAAGTATTTTGTCACTGCAATTTATCATATATAATTAAGTAAGAAAACAGTAATTATAAAAGAACATTAAAATTAACTATTCTAAGAAATATTCTAGCATAGGCTAAAAGAAAGGAGCTTGATCATGCTTTTGGAAGCAGTAAGAAAAAGGAGAAGTGTCAGAAGGTATCAAGAGAAGAATATTCCTTCAAGTATTTTAGAGGAAATATTTGAAGCAGCTAGATTAGCTCCCTCAGCCAGTAATCGACAACCCTGGAAATTTGTTGTTGTTCAGGATGAGGGATTGAAACAAAAAGTAATGGAAGCAAGCATATTACACGGAAAACTTCAGCCTTTTATTGTTGAAGCTTCCGTAATAATTGCTGGATGTGCTACCGATGTATCTCATATCATGCCAAATGGTGTTCCATCTCATCATGTGGATCTTTCTATTGCTTTGGAGCATATAAGCTTACAGGCTGCCGAGCTGGGATTAGGTAGCTGTTGGATTGGTGCGTTTAATCAAGAGAAAGTAAAAGATTTACTAAAAATTCCTGAAAATGCAGCTGTAGTGTGCCTGATGACCCTTGGATACCCAGCAGGAAATAGCCTTCAGAGAAAACGAAAACCATTAGAAGATATTATCTGTTATAATTATTATAAAGAATAATATACAATCTCTAGGTTCATCAAAATATAAATGCTTATTGAATATTATTTAATGGGTTTCAGGGGAACATTCTCCCCTTATGAATTTTCCTGTTCGTAAGTTATAAAATACGAAGGGGGTATCAGCCATGCGTAAATTACTTTTAGAAAGAACCAAAATAGGTGAGTTTCTCAGCATAGAGGCTTATGTTAATACAGAAGATATTGACCTTATTCTTTACTCAGTAGATGTAGCCTCTAATTGTGTCTTTAAA
>CAYOLB010000339.1:0-2207 GCA_964404675.1 uncultured Atribacterota bacterium
TGTGGAGAGGTACCGAAGTGGTCATAACGGGATCGCCTGGAGAGCGATTGGGCGGTCAAAAACTGCCTCGCGGGTTCGAATCCCGCCCTCTCCGCCATAACTCTAAATTTATAAGTAATTAATTTTTAAAATTGATGATCGTGCTAGACGGGGAGTTAGCGGTGCCCTGAACCTGCAATCCGCTAAAGCAGGGTCGAATGCCTACCTGAGGTCTTATTTTTTTAAGGTCTGACTGAAGCAAGTGATGATGAAAATTGGGTCCTATGCAGCAAAGAATTGCAAAATCCGTCAGGTCCGGAAGGAAGCAGCGGTAAGCAAATCTCTTTGGGTGCCGTAGGTAAACCTGATTGGAGTTAACTGCTTCAATATCGCTTGGGAGAATAGATCAAGGGTAGGGCACGGTCATCTTTAGAGAACTTCTTTATACTTAATTAGGAATTATCAATGAGTCAATACCAATCAATATATAGAAAATGGAGACCGCAGTTTTTTGAAGATATTATTGGACAAAACCATATTACCCGGACATTGATGAATGCTATAAAGCTTAATCGAATTGCCCATGCCTATATCTTTTCAGGACCGAGAGGTGTGGGAAAAACTACCACTGCCCGTATTTTGGCAAAAGCGCTAAATTGTGTTGAAGGTCCTACTGTGCATCCATGTAATAAATGCAATCAATGCCTAAGGATTAATAGTGGTCAATCAATGGATGTAGTAGAAATTGATGGTGCCTCCAATCGTGGTATCGATGAAATTAGAGAGTTAAGAAGTAAAATTGGCTTTGCCCCAGCCGAAGGGGAATATAAGATATATATTATTGATGAAGTTCATATGCTTACTAATGAGGCATTTAATGCCCTTTTGAAAACTCTTGAAGAACCACCCAGCCAGGTTTTATTTATATTTGCCACAACTGCACCAGAAAAGGTTCCTAATACTATTTTATCACGTTGCCAATGTTTTAATTTTAGAAGAATATCTGTAGAAGAAATAGTAGCAAAACTAAAAAAGATTATTAAAGAGGAACAATTAGATATAGATACACAATCTCTTCATTTGATTGCTGAAAGTGCAACCGGTTCAATGCGGGATGCGGAAAGTATTCTGGATCAGGTAATTTCTTTTGGTGGGAAAAAGATAATTTATGAAGATGTAGCGGATATTTTAGGGGTTATTCCCCAAAAATTATTTTATCAATTAACCAGGTCTATTATAGATAGGGATACAAAAGCAGGGCTGTTGTTGATAGATAAATTGGTGCAAGAAGGTATTGATTTACATCAATTTGTTCAGGATATGATTGTGTATGTTCATAGGTTGTCCCTAATTAAAATTTTTGGCAATGATAATGATTTTAGTAATTTTTTAACAAAAGAAAAGAACCCCAAGGAAGTGACTGAATTAGCTGTAACAATTGATGTAAATATAATAATGGAGATAATTGAGGAATTAAATAAGATAGAGGATAAGATAAAATATCATCAATATCCGTGGATTTTGTTGGAATTATTTATTGTAAAGATAACTCAGGGTACTACAAGAGAAAAACTTCAAAATAATAACGAAAATATCAAAAAGTCAGAAATTAAAAAACAGCATACTGTTAAAAAACAAGAAGAATATGTTACACAGAGCGAAAATTCAAAAGAAAAAGCAGTATTACCTCAAAATAGTAAAAAAGTTACCAGTAATAATGTACAAAGTCAATTTAATGTAGTATGGCCAAAAGTACTTGCTAGAATCAAAGACGAGAGGATTGCCCTTTACGCTTTTTTGTCAGCAAATAGTGAAGCATACCTTGAAGGTGATGAATTAATGATTGGATTTCAACCCGATTGTCTTTTTCACAAAGAAAGCCTGGAGAAGAGAGAAAATAAAGATAAAGTTGAAGCAATCTTGAAAGAGGAAACAAATATCAAAATAAAATTAAATTGTTTTGTAACTACAAATGTCGAAAAACAAGACAAAAAGAGCAAAAATTACAGAAATTCTAAATTAGAAAAGTATAAGACAAACAGAGATGATAAAAAAAATATAACTCATGAGACAACAAAAGAAAATACTTTTGATAATGAAATTCTGGAAAAAGCTCGTGATTTATTTGGAGGAAATATTTTTGAAGATTAGGAAAAAACGAGGTTATTTAATATGGATATGAAATTTTTAATGAAGCAAGCCCAGGATATGCAAAAGAAGATGGAAGC
>CAYOLB010000340.1:0-7776 GCA_964404675.1 uncultured Atribacterota bacterium
GGTCGGGGCGAGAGGATTTGAACCTCCGACCTCTTGGTCCCGAACCAAGCGCGCGTACCAAACTGCGCTACGCCCCGAATTATAAATGAAATTATATCACATCATTATCTTGTGGTTAAGTGTTAATTTTAATTTATACGCCATAAATGAAGCTGTAAACACTTTTATTATATCCCCTGCAAGGAAAGGTAAAACACCTGCAAAGAAAACTGCTTCCACATTTAACTTAGTCACCAGGTATAATTGTAACGCTCCTGAAAAATTAATAAAGAACAGCCCAATCATTCCAATAACAATAAAATGATGTATTTTTTTTATTTTCCTTTTTTCAATCAAATAGCCCATTGTGTAGGCTGACAGAACAAACCCCCATAAATAACCTCCAGTTGGCCCTAATAATACAGCCGGACCAGCTCTCCCTGCAGCAAAAACGGGTAAACCAATCAAGCCCAGGGAAAGATAGAGTATTTGACTCAACACACCAATCCTTTTCCCAAGCAACATTACTGAAAGATAAGTAAACAAGGTCTGACAAGTGATTGGAACAGGATAGAACGGAATTACCAAAAATGCGCCTACACTGGTCAAAGCGGCAAACAGGGAAGCAAAAATCATTTCTTTTACAGATACATGCTGCAATATCATATTTATTCATATCTCATAGTTTATTGTTAACTATTATAATATAAATAGTTAACCAGCATGTCAAATTTTTTTTATTCTCTATCTCAACTCACATTATTTATTTTTATTTTCCTGTTATTTTTGATTTAACCAAAAAAACAAACTTCTTTGATAACACGTGCTCGCATTGTGCGATATTCACTGAACTGTTCCTGATAATATTTGAACTTTGTTTCCATCTTCTGTTTTAATTACCAGGGCGCCTTCTGTACTTATATTAACTGCTTCACCTGAAATAGATTGTTCTCCAGATATAATTGTTATCCTTTTGCCTAATGTTTGTGCATTAAGTTTCCACTCTTTTAAAATAGTAGAAAATTGTTTTCTAAGTAATAAATCATAATATTTTTCAAAATTTTCAAATAATAATTGGGTTAGTTTAATTTTGGTAATTTGTTTACCAAGTATTTCTTCTAAAGATGTTGATTGCCCTTGAATTTCCTTAGGGAATTTTTCTATTTTTATATTTGCATTAATTCCAATTCCCACTACTACATAGTTAATCTTATCTGATTCTGCTGACATCTCTGTCAAAATACCGCATAATTTTTTATCTTCTATAATGATATCATTCGGCCATTTAATTAATACGGGAATATCAAACAATGCTTTAAGTGATTGAATTAGAACTACCGCAGTCATTAGGGTTATCTTTGATATATAGGCAGGCTCTAGATCGGGAAACAAAACAATGCTTATCCAGATACCACCATGAGGGGAATGCCAGGTCCTGCCAAGTCTTCCTCGACCTGCTGACTGCTCATTAGCGATAATCACAGTCCCCTCCTGCAAATTCATTTCTTTGTCTTTAATAAAATCTTTTGCTACAGAATTAGTAGAATCAACCCTGTCATAATAGTATATCTGTTTGCCGATATATCTGGTATGGAGATTACTTTGAATCTCTACTGACAATAATATATCTGGACGGGAAATAATAATATAGCCTTTATTACCACCAGCAGCAATATGATAACCCAATTTCTTCACTTTTTGAATCTGTTTCCAGACAGCTACCCGTGATATTCCTAAATGCTTGCTTAATCTTTCTCCGGTTATATATTTTTTATCAGATAAATATAATAATACCGGAATATCTATTTCTTTAAAATTCATAAATGTTATTCCTGAATCTAAATAAAACTAAATTGAAAAAATGTCTTTACAAATTACTATCAATATATTTAACCAATCTACCCAAGCAATTTACATAACTGCCGTATTCATTATCATACCACCCAAATAAAGTAGAATGGGTCACAGGTATATTAACTACATGATCTGCTTCTAACCCAATCTTGCGAAGCATCTCAGGATCAAGATTGATAAAACTGGTTCTGGTATGAGTATCATGGCCTTCTATAATTACTGCAAAAGTTTTTCCTTTCAAATCGGATGAAATATTTTGTTTTTCACTGAAACATAAAAGATTTTTTTGTAATCCATTGGCAGCTTCTTTATACAGATTATTTAAAAATTTTCTATCTATTACTGCATCCCCCTCTTTGCTATTGTACTCCTGAAATGTAAGGTTCAGTATTATTAAAGAAACTGTATCAATTGGGATACGGACAGAATCTGCCATAAACCCGACTCTTTTAACTTCCGGTAAGACTTTATCCAATGTATTTGCTGCTCCTGTAGAAGAAAGGATTATATTATTAAAGACCATACGATTTTTTCGTAAATCTGATTCATATTCTTTTGGAAGAGAATCAAGTACATTCTGGCTATTGGTAGCAGCATGAATTGTCGATAATGAAGCTGTTAGAATATTTCTGGTTTCTTTTTTTTCTAACAGTGGTTTCACCATATGAGCTAATGCAGTCGTAGTGCATGATGCTGCAGAAATGATTTTATCTTTATCCTTATTAAAAGAAGTATGATTAATCCCATAAATAAGAGTATTGCTATCTACAGGAATTTCTTTCACCTTATCCTCTATTTTAAAAGGAGCACTATTGATAACTTTCCATGCTCCTGCAGTTAAATGCCCCCTTAGACTTCCTTTTGGGTTATCGTCAGCAATGTTGGGGTCATTAAAAGCTCCTGTGGTATCAACTACAAGTTTAACGCCATTTTTATTCCATTCAATGTCCTTAGGGTTTCTTGCTTTACATAATATTTTTACTGGTTTACCAAATATTTCCAAAATATTTTCATCTTTATTGATAATTTTTACATCTTTTTCGCCTTTTGTTCCATATAAAAACCGTTCAATTGGTCCATAAGTGGAATCAGTTACTATCAGGTGTGCAACATCCTCCAGTTTTTTCCCAACTGGTCGACCAACATTTATAATAAACCCATCAAAATAATTCTCATTTAAATGATACCACAACGTTAACTTGCCAATTCTACCTAACCCATTAATACCTAAGGGCTTTTTGGTATTTTTTAAATCCAATTTTACTACTCCTTCTTATCTCTTTTTTAAAAATATTGAATTTTTTCCATTGTTGTTGGATAATTACCTTTGTAAATATCCCCCAAATTAGAATCTATAGCAATTTCATCTCCTGTTTTAAATTCTGTATCATTTATTATACATCTCTTTTCTCCCTCAAAAACAGTTAATTGTTTGCAATTAACCACACATACTTTACCTAATTGTGCCGCTGTTACAGCAGCATGGGATGCAACGCCTCCACGTGCAGTTAATAATCCATCACAATCGAATATCATTTCTATATCATCAGGGACTGTATCAGGTCTGATTAAAATTTTGTTTTTACCTGGATATTTCACAGAAATTGCTTTTAAATCTTCCATGTCAAAAGCCACAACCCCGTTAATTACACCTTTGCCAATTCCAATACCTGTCCCTACTAAATTTTTATCGATTGCAGGATCTTTAAAAACTGAGGTTTTGTCATTATCCTTTATAGAATATTGTCTGGTCTGTAAAATAAAAAGATCCTCTTTATGTCTGGATTTAAAAGTAAATTCAATTTCTTGATGTTCATACCCACGCTGATAAACTAATTCTTTGGATAACCTTAGCAACTCCTGATAAATTTCTGGAAATTGCTCTTCAAGAGAATTGCCTCTTAGATGAGGAAATTTTTTATTCTGAAATTCAGAAACCGGCAATGCATATACTAATCCAGAAACTATATCCTCACCCTGACTTTGTTGAGTAAAATCACCATATATAGCAACTTCAGAAGACTTTTCGAAAGGAATTTTTGTGAATATTACTCCTGTTCCTGATTCAACATCTATATTTCCTAAGACCATTTCCTGAACAATGACTGCGGTTCCCCATTCTTCTGCAATTTGCAATTTTTTACGAAATAAACGAGCTCTATCGTTATACCAAGAGTTGAATACAAAGACAATCGCTTGTAATAATTGTTTAAAGGGATCTCTTTCTAAAATAACACCATGTTTCATTAATAAATCTTTATATGAAAAGGCAATAGATTTCATTTGCTCTTTACTAAAAGCCTTTTTTTCTGTTATTTTGTGGTAACTTTTGAAGTCTAATATTATTTTATCAAACTCATCACGCACTATTCCATGTGCCATGCCCCATTGTTGTAGCAATCTTCGATAAGAATCCCAGGCTGCCCAGCTATAGAATTCTTTTTTACTAAGCTGTTCAGCAATATTATCATTCATTCCGATATTTAATATTGTATCCATTGCTCCCGGCATAGGTATTACTGTTCCAGAGCGAACAGATAATAACAAAGGATCATTAGGATCTCCAAATTTTTTACCAGTTAACTTTTCCAATTTGAACACCTGATTTCTTATCATTTCTCTTATTACTTTATACATTTCTGGGAATTGGACAATGGCAGTCCTCTCTCTAAACCATTCTGTTGTAAGAATAAAACCGGGGGGCACTGGAAATTTATATGAATATAACTTTTTTAAATAATATGCTTTGGCACCTAAAAATATTTGGTTATCAACTTTCGCTTCTTTTTGATTAAATGAACTAATTAACAATTGGGGGTTATATTTAAGCAACATATGAATAACTTCTGGTTTTAATGTTCTTGTCATGTTCCTTAAAGTTTCCAGTATTTTTGAAACATAATTGTCCAGATTTTGAATCAAAAAAGCGGAAACTATCATATCGCGATAAAACTCTTCTGACTTCTTATGAACAAAATGATTTTTTTGTTTTTCTTTATTAATAATATCTTTTTCCATTGTTTGTTTATTAATAATTATCTTTAAAAGGGTGCTAAAAGGAAATATATAATAACTATCAATAATTTCTTTAATGTTTAAAGTAAGGAAATAAAAAATATTTACAAATTGTCCCATTGAGAAAGTTGTCGTTTTAAAACTATAGTTGAGCATTTCCAGATTTGAATTAAAATTTTCACTAGAAATCCCCTCAATCATCAATCCATCTTTAATTAATCTCAATATTTTAGCTGCATTGTGAAAACCGTTAATTGTCATGTAGTTCAAATTTCTTTGATTAATATATTCATTAATAAGATAATTCGCCAGTTTTTCTAGTCTCAACATTAGTCCTAAAGCTTCAAATTTTCTCTCAGAATACTTACCATACATCGAAGGTATGCCAGAAGCAATATGCCTTTTATAATAAATGCTTTCATTCACTTCTGTTTTCTCTTTTTTTAGAATGATTGTTTTCAAATGTAGAAGCATGCTATAAATCTTTTTTATAGATATCGCATACTTTTTCAGCTCAATATTATTTTTTAAAAGTTTAACTTCCTTTTTGTTAAAAAAATTTGATTTCATTAAATCTCTAACAGCACTCTTATAGTTTGAGGAATATTTATGTTTTATTAGTTGATATAATTCAATAGTATACAACACCCGCTTTTTGTTAACCTGATCATTTTTTTCAATATAAGACTCGATCTTTTCAATAGGCTCTTCTAATAGCATTTCTAACTCAATATTCATTTTATCGCAAAGTTTCTTTAGTATCCGGTGAACGGGATCAAACCATTTACCACTTGTTCTTAAATTCCTTTGAACATCATCAGGTAGTATTTTTTCCAAGGTGAAAATATCCTTGTCATACCAGAAATAAAGAATATTTCTTATCAGTTCAGCTTGGGTGTTATTACTTTCTGAGTGAACTTGTTTCCTTAGAAAATGAATCAAACTGTCACTACCATAAGATATTTTGTCTACGTTAGTAGAAATTTCTCTAATCTCTCCCTCCGCTCCGATATCATTGTAATAAACAGGGAATAAACTAGCCAGTTGTTTTATCAAAAAATAATTCGGTTCAATGCCACTTGCAAGTAATTGACTGATATCTCTTTGAAAAAGATCGTTATCCTGAACAAATAAACCACCAATCTTTAAATTTATTATCAAAGCTTTTATTAACTCAGTGCTATCTTTTGTTGAACATTTGATTAATTCAAGATATAAACGTATCATTTTGATGTGATTACTGTTTGATTCAATCTGCCAATCTTGATTTATCTTTAATTCACCGGGATAAACAAATCCAAAACCAATTAGGTAGTTATTAAAAATTTTTATATTAATTTTATTCTTTGTCTGATAAACTTTTTTCCCAAGACTTAATAATACTTCAGTAATCGCCTCCATATGCTTTTCTTTTAATCGATTTAAAATAAAGAAAAGTTGACTTAGAAAATAATCCAAATTTAAGTTATCGAACGTCTCTAGTTGAATTGTTTTGAATAAAAAAGCTAATTCATTAAGAAAAGATTTTCTCAGACCAATCATTTCAGGCATTTCAAGAATGTAGAATACGAAATATATCTGTTCTAAATTCGCTTTGTTAGAAGCTTTTATTACATACATTTCCTTCTTGAAATCTTCAAAATCGTTTATATTTAAATATTCTTCGTAAGTATTTACATAAACTATTTTTTCTTCTGTTTGCTTTAGTAATTTCTTTTCTTCTTGAGTTATTCTAAGAATACTATCTCTATATTTTTCAAAAAATTGTTTATCTTTATTGTTGCACCAACTTGCATAATTAAGAATTTTTTGCCATAAAATTAGGTTTTCCCAGAGTGCTGCCCTTATTATAATTTTCAGTCGGTTTAAATGAATATCATTATGAGATATATCAGCTGGGATTTTCTTAAAAAAACTGGATGCAAATATTTTTAACTCCTTATCAGTATATATAATATCTTCCAGGAAAATAATCAGATTTTCACCAAGAGACTCATAATTTATTTCCTCTGATTTTTCATCATATAAACTCTTAATAAATTCTGATAGTGTATCCAAAAATCTTTTTTTGTTCTGATAATTTAATCCTTTATGTAATATAATGTTAAACAAGCTAATAATAAACTTGATAGCCCTATCTGCTTCTGGCCTAGATCTATAAAACCACAAGTCATTAAGGGCTATTTCTCGCATCTTTTCCGTAACTACCTCTTGTCTGTAAGGAGTTTCATTGAGTTCTTTTAACAGGTTAACGACTCGCTGATTTATCCCAAAATAATTAACAGTAATATCAATAATCCATTGTTGCTCTAATTTAGTTAAAGGTAATATTTTATCAGTATACATTCTTTCTTTATTATTTATATCCATTTATAGTATGTTGAAACCCCCACATTTAATGATTGTTTTAAATTATAAATTTCCTTCCTGAAAATAAATGAAGCTCAATTAGAAAATGTCTTTTCTATTAATTGTAATTTAGCCAAGATTTTTTCAATAACAAACTTAAGATGTCCTGGTTCTTGAACAAAATCCAGACCATCAGTAGCTATTTCCAATACAGGACAAAGAGAAAATTCCTTAACCCATTTCTCATAAAGGGTATTTAGTTGTAATAGGTATTCTTGAGAAATCTTCTGCTCATAGTTTCTACCACGTAAGGAAATCCTTTGCAGCAAAGTGTCAACTGATGCCTGTAAATACACAATAAGAATTGGGGGGGTAAGAAAATCTACCATTATTTCAAATAATTCACTATAATTATGATAATCACGGGCTTCCATTAACCCCTGTTCATATAAATTTCTGGCAAAGATATCTACATCCTCGTAAATACTGCGGTCCTGCACCACAGAACAAGGATCATTGACGATATTCTGGTGATGCTTAAAACGTTTGGACAGAAAAAATACCTGTAAATGAAAACTC
>CAYOLB010000341.1:0-7544 GCA_964404675.1 uncultured Atribacterota bacterium
TTCTGCCGCAAGAACTGAATATAAACCACGCCTGCCAGGATAACAATTCCAGGTATGTCCGTCAAAATATTTGGTGTTAATAACAAAAAAGCACTAATGATTAACAAAATTCGTTCAATAGGCTTTGTTAAGGTCAATAAATAACCCCCCGCTGCAGAACCTAATGCTAAAACGCCAGCAAGTGAAGTTATAATTAACAATACTGTACGGAACCAGTTTCCACCTAACCCCAGCAAGGCAGGATCAAGAGCAAATATAAAGGGAATCATAAAACCGGCAATTGCCAATCTCAGAGCGTTTAGTCCGGTTTTCATGGTATTACCACCTGCTATCCCAGCACCTGCATAGGCTGCAACTGCCACAGGAGGCGTTACATCTGCAATAACCCCAAAGTAGAGTATAAATAAGTGTGCTGCTAGAGGAAGAACACCAAGCTGCACCAAAGCAGGAGCAGCCATAATTGATAGAATTATATATTTAGCAGTAGTTGGTAGACCCATCCCCAATAAAATAGAAGCAATCATTGTAAAAAACAAAGTCAATAATAGATTTCCGCCACCTAATGCTACTAGCCCACTAGCAATCTTTAGTCCTAATCCTGTCAAGGTAACTACACCAACAACTATACCAGCGGATGCACAGGCTGCGGCAACACCCAAGGCGCCCCTTGCTCCATCCTCAAATGCTGCCAATAGATCCTTAACATTTAGTCGAGTATTTGCTTTTATCATACTAATGACTACACTCATAATAATAGCCCAAAATGCAGCAAAGAGAGGGGTATAACTTCTTACCAATAAATACACTAATCCGATAATTGGTATAACAAGGTGTCCTTTTTCTTTTAACACTTCTTTTGCTCTGGGCAACTTCTCTTTTGGTAAACCCTTAAGTCCATATTTACAGGCTTCTAAATGAACCATGGTCATGACAGCGATATAATAAATTATAGCAGGTATTACTGCAGCAGCAGCAATTTGGATATAGGGTATTTCTAAAAATTCAGACATAACAAAAGCTGCTGCACCCATAACAGGTGGAAGGATTTGACCACCCGTAGAGGCGGCAGCTTCCACTGCCCCAGCAAAATCTTTTTTATAACCAATGCTTTTCATCAAAGGTATGGTAAAACTTCCAGTAGTCACAGTATTAGCAACAGAACTTCCGTTAATTGAACCCATGAATCCACTGGCAATAACAGCAACCTTTGCCGGACCACCAGTGGTATGGCCTGCTAAAGCCATTGACATATCAATAAAAAATTTACCCATACCTGTTTTATTTAAAACGGCTCCAAATAAAATAAACAAAAATACAAAAGAAGATGAAACACCAAGTGGAATTCCAAAAATACCTTCAGTCCCCATATATAGATGTTCAATAATTCTTTCCAAAGAATACCCTCGGTGGGCAAAAAAACCAGGCATATAGGGACCAAAATAAGAGTAAATTAAAAAAACAGCTACAACAATCGGCAATTCTGGCCCAATTGCCCTTCTTGTAGCTTCTAAGACTAACAAAATACAAATACCTCCAAAAATAATATCCATATTTGTTGGTAATCCGGAACGTAAAACAAGTTCATTGTAATTTACAATAAGATATAGTGAAACAACAGCACCAAATACAGCTAATATAAAATCATAGACCGGAACGTTAGATTTATCGCTGCCAATCCCTTTTTTAGTAGTAGGGTAAAGAAGAAAGATCAATGTAAGGGTAAAAGCCAGATGTAATGCCCTTTGTTTTAAAGCCAGCCATAAGCCAAAACCACCGGTATAAAAATGAAAGATGGACATACTTATGGCAATTATGGATATAATGATGGCTATTATACCAAGTGGTCTTCTAACATTTGATTCAGTATCATATTGCTCTAATAATTTTTGAACATCAATTTTTCCTTCTTCTTTTGCTTGCTTTTGAAGGCTTTCTATATTTTTTTTATCTTTTTCTTGATTATCTTCCAAAATATTCCCCTCCTATTCTTAAACAAAATATTTATTAAAAAAATATTCAAATAAATTACTCTGAATAATACTAATTGTTACCACAGAATCACCCAGTTTTTCTGAAAGATTGATATTCTGTTTTTTATATATAAAATAGTTTTCTCTTATCTTACCAATTCGATAATATAAAGGTAAAGAAATTTTTCTGGACATATTTTTTATCTTAAACTTACCATCCTCATTTACAAAAAACTCATCTTCAAAAGCAGCATAAGGCAAACCCGCCCCATGATCAAGAAAATGAGTCTCTACAAGAACTAATTCTCCATTTTTATTAATTTCAAAGAATTCCCAGACCGGTGTACCGGCAACCGAGTGGGTATATTTTAGGATAAATATTTCTCCAGGAGTTACTATATCTTGAAAAATAACTTCACCACTCGGATAATCCTGAATATTAAGTAATTGAAAGAAAAAATAATTTAAAAATAAAAACATTAAAACAAGGATGAAAAATATTAACAAAAAAGTGGTATTTTTTTTCTTCATTTTTATTAAAGATTAACTTTAGATTATTTCATTTTTATTTATATAAAAGAAAAATCAGGGTACTTTAAAGTACCCTGATTTTTCTTATTCTTTTTAATTGCTATTCTACAAGCCCAACTTCTTTATAATATAGCTCTGCACCGGCATGTAGCGGAATACCAATACCGTCAAGTGCAGTTTCGGGTGTAATATCTTTACCTTTGGCATGTGTTTGTGCCAATATATCTGTGTTTTCCCACAAAGCTTTGGTCATTTTATAGACTAGTGTGGGATCTAATTGTGAATCACAGATCCAAAGTGCCGGTGTGGCTAGCGCTCTTACAGGTTCTTCAACCCCTGTATACATTCCGGCTGGTATTTCGGTAATACCATAATAAGGAATCTCCTCAACTAGTTTTTCAGCAACTTCTAAATCTACCGGAATTAAAACAATATCTCTAACAGTGGCTATATTAATAACACTGGAAGTGGGATATCCAGCAGTGGTAAACCCAGCGTCAATCTGACCGTCAATTAAGCGGTCAGCCACTTCATTAAAATCGATATAATCAACTTGCATATCATCAAAGGAAAGCCCATGGGCTTCAACTATAATCTCTGCATCAGCAGCGGTTCCGCTATTAGGAGCACCGACGCCAACGCTTTTGCCTTTTAAATCAGCAATAGTTTTAATTCCTGATTCCTTGGTAGCAATAATATGGATAGTTTCCGGATAGAGAGAGGCAATTCCTCTTAGATTTTCAATGGGCTCAGTGTCAGCTAAAAGTCCTGTAGCACTGTAAGCCCAGTAAGTAGTATTAGCTTGGGAAAAAGCTGTTTCAATCTGATGACGACCAATCAAATTACAATTGGCAATTGAAGCATTTCCTGTTTGGGCAGTAACAACTACACCATCAATGTTGTTAGAGAGCATTTGTGCTAAAGCACCACCTAGTGGATAATATGTACCACCTGTGCCACCCGTTGCAATAGCTAAAAATTTCATCTGTGCAGAACCTGTTAAACTTATTGTTAATATTAAAGTTCCAATAATTAGTAATGATATTATTTTTCTCATAAAAACCTCCCATTAATTTTTTCTTTTTATTTTTTACTTTTTTCTACAACAAAAAATTATTTGCCTTCTTACCACATCCTTTCTTTGAGATATTTTCATATATATTTATATTATAATAATACCATATTTATTAAAAAATATCTTAAATTACTAATTCCAATCTAAAAGAACTCTTTCTTATATTATGCAACATATATTAAAAAAATTCAATTTATCTAAATTAGCTATTTGAATATTGATTTCTTAGAAGATTGTTTTAACTGATTAAAATACTTTTTTACTTATTAAATTATCTCTTCTATTCACTCTTCTATTCAAAAATAACTTATTACAATTAATATTTGTTATTCAAAATATTCTCTGTTATTTTTAAAATTCTATTCTCTTCTGTTTTCATTTTGTTAAAGTTTTCGTCCGTATCATGATCAAATCCTAGTAAATGCAATAGGCCATGAATAAGTAAAATATTTAATTCATGCAGCAAGGAATGTCCTGAAGAATCGGCATTTTTCTGAGCAGTTTCAATGGAAATTATTATATCTCCCAGGAGATATTCATCAATCTCATTCTTACCTAAGGAGTTATCAAATCCTTCGTTCATACAAAAAGACAAGACATCTGTAGGGGTATTAGTATTTCGATAAACTCTATTTAAATCTTGTATTTCCCTGTCATCTGTTAAAAGTAAACTTACTTCACTATTCTTTTTTATCTCCATTGATTTCATTGCTATTATTAGTATTTTTTTCATTTTCTGGAGATTGATTGTCTGTTTCTGGTTGTTTTTTATTTGTACCTTCACCTTGTGCTCTTTCCTTTTTTAACTTTTTTATCAGTTCTTCATCAGGGTATTCTACCCTGTTATGGAACATGCCGGTCAATATTCTGGAGAAAACATCCTTTATTTTATTCAAATCTCTTAAAGTTAAATTACACTCATCTAATTGTCCATTTTCCAAATTTCTATTGATAACATTTTGTGTTAAATTTTTTATTCTGCTAGAAGTTGGATTATTCAATGTACGGGCTTCTGCTTCAAGAGAGTCTGCTAATAATATTATACCAGCTTCTTTGGTTTGTGGTTTAGGTCCTGAATATCGATAGTTTTCTTCATTGATTGACGAGTTTTTTGAATCGTTTGACTGTAAGGCTCGATGGAAGAAGTAACTTATTAATCCAGTTCCATGATGCTGATTTATGATATCTATTATTGCTTTTGGCAACCTGAATTTTTTAGCCATATCAACACCATCTTTGACATGGGATGCAATAACCAAGGCACTTAAACTGGGCTCCATATCATCATGGGTGTTTTTATATGCCTCTTGATTTTCAGAAAAAAAATAGGGCCTTTTTAATTTTCCAATATCATGATAATATGCACCGACTCTTGTTAACAATGCATTGGCTCCTATTTCTTCAGCAGCAGTTTCAGCTAGATTTCCAACTACAACACTATGATGGTAGGTCCCAGGGGCTTCAACCAATAACTCTTTCAAGAGTGGTTGATTGGGGTTTGACAGCTCCATTAGTTTAAATGAAGAGGTAATATCAAAAAAACTTTCCAAAAAAGGAAGTATACCAATAGTCATTATTACCGAGGCAAAACCGTTTATTACACCCCACATACAATTATGCAATATAACCTGTGATGTACTTCTATGGATTAGCCCCAGTGCTAAGATAGAAAATATATTAGTAATTGCAACAAGTAATCCAGCCCGAGTTAAACTTGATCGCTGGGTTGCCTTTCTAATACTAAAAACAGAAACAAGACTTCCTGCCAAGGCAACAATCATATAATCAATTTCACCAAGGAATATAAAACCAATGTTATAACTTATTATAAAAGTTATCCACAAGGCCAATCTAGAATCAATAGTTATAGCAATCAGCATTGAAGCAAATGCCATCGGGATGAGATATCCCGATATTTCTCCAGCTATTTTAGCTACAAATATCATAAAAATATAAATTATACTTAATAAAATTAATTTATTGTTATCATTAAAGATATTTTTATGAAAATTGTAAATATACAATCCTATTAATATAATAAATAATGAATTTATTAAAAATAAGCCGATGATATTCTGAAAATGTAGAATTGGATTTTGCAATCCCAGGGCTTTCATTTTTTCAATATGTGCAGAATTGACTATCTCACCTTTTCTTATTATTATCTGGTCTTTTCTTATTATACTTTTTACATCTCTCACTGCTTCAACAGAATCATTTCTCTTTTTTTCGGTTGCTTCTACATCTAAAAAAAGACTTGGTTTAATAAAATTTTTCCCCAATTCACTTGCAATAACTGCATTATAGGGATTTGAAGAATCATCACTAATTTCTCTGATTATTTGTTTTTTGGCTTCCTCGATATCATCTTCTTTTATCCCTTGTTCCATTAATTTTCTTACAGCTGAATATACATTATTTTCAATTTCTTCTATAGAATCCTCGTCTATCTTTATTAAGTTAATAATGGTACTACCTTCTAATTTCATTGAATACTTATCATTGAAATTTATTTCATTATTTAGAATATTCAGCATGTCATTGCTATCAGCATCGTTTTCTTGTATTTCATTGATATTAACATTATCTCCTCTTAATTTACGTATGTCTAAGAAGAAATTCTGTATATCATTTTCAACACTTTCTATGCTTGCTAGATTCAGATTGTACACTTCTCTTATAGATTTGGCTGCCTCTTCTTTTAATGCTTCTGTTGCTCTCTCATCTATGAATTCTATTGTTTCCGGTGCAACTATATCTCTTGTTGCTACTTCACCTTCTTTTAAAATAATTTTACCGGGTATGAAATTTATTGATAATATAAAGGTAATTAAAAGAACACTAACTAAAAAAAGTATTAGTTTTTTTAAATTAATTTCCTTGAAAAGATTAATATTATTTTTTGTAAAGTTATTTTTATTCATCTTTGTCCTTATTATTTTGTGGGATATCTTTTATTGATGTTTTTTGAATTATTTCATTTTCTTCATAAGCGCGTATTATTTCTTTTACTAATCTATGTCTTACTACATCTTTTTTTTCTAAATATACAAAATCAATTCCCGAAATCTCTTTTAATATATTTGATATCTTTACCAATCCTGAGTTTTTTGTCTGAGGTAAATCTATTTGTGTTATGTCACCAGTAACTATAATTTTTGATCCGAAACCAAACCTTGTTAGAAACATTTTCATTTGACCAAGTGTAGTGTTTTGAGCATCGTCCAATATAATAAAGGAATTATTTAATGTCCTTCCCCTCATATATGCCAAAGGTGCAATTTCGATAATACCACGATCTAAATGGTTTTGAAACTTGTCAGATGGCATCATTTCATAGATAGCATCATATAAGGGCCTGAAATATGGATCAATTTTTTCCATAAAGTCACCAGGTAAAAAACCCAAACTCTCACCAGCCTCTACGGCAGGTCTGATTAATATAATTCTTTCAACTTCTTTTTTCTTTAATGCCGATATCGCAATGGCAACTGCTAAGTAAGTTTTTCCACTACCAGCTGGTCCAATTACAAAAAGTATATCATTTTTTCTTATTTTTTCTAATATTCTTTTTTGTCCAAAAGTCTTGGGTCTAATTATTTTATCTTTTTTAAAAACATTTATCCCCTCTTTGTACAATTCATCTAAACTAAAGGTGTTATTATCTTTTAACATATCTATTTGGTACCTAATTTCTGAGAGATTAATAGAGTGTCCTCCTCTTATAATTATCAATAAATCGTTAATAATTTTAACTGCTTTCGTGACATTTAATTTTTCTCCTGATATAGTTAAAGTATTACTATTCCTAGTTGATATATTTACTGAAAATGATTGGCTAATTAATTTTATTTTATTGTCAAGATTACCAAAAAGTTCTCTTATCTCTTCTTTATTTTTGATAATAATTGATTCTTCGCTCATATTTTCCCCTTATTTTATCATATTAATTGTTACATTTATATTTT
>CAYOLB010000342.1:0-12880 GCA_964404675.1 uncultured Atribacterota bacterium
CGATGGTTGCTTTTCAAGTTATTACTAGGTATTAATTATACAATTAATTTCAAAGTGTAGCACCTTTTATTGTCAATGTCAAAAAGAATGAAAGACAAAAAATAAAAATGTTAAAATAATACTGATTATTATAAATACACTATTATAAAGAAATAAGATTTATAAACCTTTCAAAAGTATCAATTCAGAATCAATTCAATTGAAATTGTTGAATTGAATCAAAACAAGTGGTATATTTTATCAAATAACTTTTGTAATGTGGTTAAAGTCTTATGGTAAAAAACAAAAATGAGAATAATCGCTACAGAGAAAATATGGTAAGAGTGTATATCAAACTTACTGGCAGGGTACAGGGAGTAGCATTTCGTTATTATGCAAGAAGTATGGCTTGCAGGTTGGGAGTAAAAGGATGGATCAGGAATATGATTAATGGAGATGTAGAAGTAATGGCTGAAGGAAATAAAGAGAATATTAGCCGAATGATTGAATGGTGCAAAAAAGGACCAAGAATGGCTCATGTAGAGGATATTACATTGTCCTGGTTACCCTATACCGGAGAGTTTCTTGATTTTAATATTAAATAATGTCTAAGAGTTTTACTAGCTGAAAAAGAAAAAATAATTACTAAGAAAGGGAAGAAGAAAAATGTTATTATTACAGGAAGTTTCTTATTTTGCCGCTTTTTTAGCGGGGTTATTGTCATTTCTTTCTCCGTGCATCTTGCCTTTAGTACCGGGGTATATTTCTTTTATTACTGGAATTTCCTTAGAAGATTTGCGCAACAGAGAAGAAAAGAATAGCAACTCACTATTGCGAGTATTACTAGGGGCTTTGTTTTTTGTTTTTGGATTTTCATTTGTTTTTATACTTTTAGGTGCATCAGCAACACTTCTCGGCCAATTCTTACAGGTTTATTCAGTTTGGTTTAAAAGAGTGGGAGGTATTATAATTATTATCTTTGGATTACATATGATTGGCATTATAAATATACCTTTTTTAAATTTCCAGAAAAAATTTCAAACTGACCAGAATATTTCTTTTAATTTATTTATAACCCCTTTTTTAATAGGATTTGCTTTTGCATTTGGCTGGACTCCCTGTATTGGTCCAATATTGGCTGCTATATTAGTATATGCTGGCACCCAGGACACAGTCATCAGGGGAATGACTTTATTGTCTGTCTATTCATTAGGTTTGGGGATTCCTTTTATTTTGACCGCCTTAGCAGTAAATCAATTCTATCAATTTAGTGTAAAGATTAAGAAAAGTTTCAGAGCTATTGAATTAATAGGTGGATTCTTACTAATTGTAATAGGTATATTAATATTTAGTGATAGCTTGGCAATTCTGTCTAACTATTTGAGTATGTGATTTGACATCAACTATTTTTATTGTATAATTTAACACTAATTAATAATTAGTAAGGCAGGTAACAATTATGATTAAGCAATATTGTTTTAAAAGAAAAAGCTCTATAATTCCTTTGTTGTCATTTATGACAATTCTAATAGTCGTTATTACTATTCTTTTAACTTTTACAACCGGGCTATCTCAGAGTAAACAGGATGTTGTAGATATAGAATTGAAATGGTTTAATTATAATCAGGGTTTAACAAAAGCAAAAGTAGAGAATATACCTATTTTAATTTATTTTTATTCTGACAATTGTGGTTATTGTAGAAAGCTTGAAACTGAAACATTTGCTAATAAAGAAATATTGGAAATACTAGATAAAAAATTTGCTCTTATAAAAATTAACAGTGATTCTTCTAATATTGTGTTAGAAAATGAGGAAAAAATATCAGAAAGAGCGTTATCAAGGGAAGTATACCAGGTAAGAGGTTATCCAACTGTTTGGTTTTTAGGCAAAAACAGAGATAGGATTGCATCTTTACCGGGATTTGTTGAACCAGCTGTTTTTAAAAATATTTTAGAAAATGTTTTGGATTATATAGAAGGAAGTGATTACAAAGAGATTTCATTTCCAGAATATTATAAAAAAAGAAATCAATAATTTTTAATACATAAAAGTTTTAGGAATTTTAAATAGTTAATAAAAAAATGAGGTAGTTATATTTAAGAACAGCTACCTCATTTTCTTTTATTTGATCTTATATTTGCTTTCTTTTGGTAAAAAATTAATTTTTAGTGATAGTATAGTATTATATCTATGAATAACAGGTAACAGGGCAATAGAAGAAAAGTTATGAAAATAATTGAGGAAAAAATTGAAGAGATAATTATGGGAATAAAACAGGCTAGTAATAACAGCTGTATTGTAGTTGCTTTTTCCGGTGGATTGGATAGTACTGTGGTGCTAAATTTAGCCAGACTAGCCATTGGAAATAAAAAGCTAATTGCTATAAATGTTGATTTTGGTATCTTTACTTATAACAAAGCTAGGGAAAATATCAACAAAATATGTAAATCATTGGGAATAAAACTTGATATAATCCCTGGAGAATTTGAGCAAATGGAAATAATGAAAGGCGGTCCAGATTGTAATTTGTGTACCAGGAAAGTTAAATTAGGGCTGATAAAAAAGAAATACTGTGATTGTATTATTTTAACTGGTTCCAACAAAAGTGACAGCTGGGGCCAATATGGATTTGCTTTTTCTGATGGATATTATGCCCCGTTATTTGCCTGTTCCAAAAAAGACATTAAGGGTATTGCTAATTATTTACATATTAAAATACATCGCATTGGGGAAAATAAAAATAGAGAAGGATGTAAGCTGAAACATCTGCTGAAGCCTTTAATTAATTTATCCTATCATGGTAGGGCAGTTGCTATGGCTAATGAGTTGCTTTTAGAACAAATTCGTAAATCTGGCATCTATGCTGAAAAAGCAAATGTAAAAATTATTGGCACATTGAGTAAAAATATTGCCCTGATTAATATTTATCCTTTACCCGGAAAAGTTTGGTTAGATGAAGTCAGGTTTCAGATAGAAGAATTAGAAAGTATTGATAGATGCCTTGTTGTTGATCACCCCCTGGAATTGGTTATTAAGGCAAATAAGGGACAATTCAATAATCTTCGCTCTCGCTATTGGTTAGAAAAGGGAAGGCTACAACCGGAATTCGCTTTTCCTATCAAGGTTAAATGGTTGTTAACTACTAACAGGAAGTTGAAAACATTTCAGGTTGTCGATTATAATAATATAAACAAAAGTAATAATTTTACCTAAATTAAGTAAGTTATCGATTTTCAATTTCAATAAAGAAGAGATGTATTATGAGCAATGAACTCGGCTATTTTAATCCGGAAGATGTAGTTAGGAATGCAGTAGAGTTGATGGCACTTTCTCCAGAACAGTACCTAAATCAGCCGGTGAGGATTGTTTTTATCCTGAATTTGGGTATTGCTATTGGTTCTGTGGTCAAGATGGAAGTCATGTTAAGTATAGATAACGGTATTATATATCGAGCTGTAGTAGTAGCAGAAAAAGTGGGTCTTGTTAATGCCAGCATTGTTATGGGATACCATTTTCTGTAACTGGCAAGAATATTTATTTCGACAGGTAAATGAAAAATATAATGTGCAATTTTTGCACAGTTAACAAGAGATTTAGGAAAGTATTTCCCATTAATAAAAGTTATTTTTTACTTTTAATATCTCTTTTAAATGTCTTTAAGGAATTTTTAAAAATATTTTCTAAAGAAAAAATGTGTCTGAACTGTATGTTTTAGCTATATTCAGAACTATTCTTTGACAAAGTGTAGTTATAATAATTCAAGAGAGGTTACTGCAAGTGTTTTTGGCATAGAAATTGCTTATATTATTATAGTAGATAAAGATTTCTAGAAAAAGGAGTTGATTTCATATGTCAAACCATTTTACATAATGTTTATATTAGATAGCTACATATTTATTGATTATTGATTGAATAAAAATGTATATTAAATAATTAATCTTTAAATTTTAAAACTAATTTTAAAATAAGGAGGGAAAACATGTTTAATAGTATATTAATAAAAAAAGAAAAATTTTACTTAATTAGTTTATCACTTGTATTTTTGTTTTTACTAATTTTTTCGGCTATTGCTATTTGTCAGGAAGAACAATCAAGTATAAAGTCTCTTAGTGATGACATTGCCTATATTGCAGAGAATGTAGGTCCAGCAGTTGTAAATATTGACGTAGTTCGTTATGTGGAAACCTCTCCCTTTGGAGGTCAATTCAGTGATCCGTTTTTTGAAAGATTTTTTGAGCAATTTGAAGAATATCGAAGACGAATACCGCAAAAAGGAGCTGGTTCAGGGTTTATTGTTGATAAGGAAGGCCATATATTAACCAATGAACACGTAGTTCACAATGCTGAAGAGATTAAAGTCACTCTCTCGGATGGTCGTGAATTTACCGGTGAGGTAGTTGGTTCTGATATTACAACAGATATGGCAATTGTAAAAATAGATGCAAATGATTTGCCTATGGCCGAATTGGGAGATTCTGATGCATTAAGAGTTGGTGAAATTGTCATTGCTATTGGAAATCCTTATGGCCTGGAGAAGACTGTTACTATGGGTGTTGTAAGTGCTAAGGGCAGAAATATTAATGCCGGTTCAGAAGGACAAGAATATCGGAACCTGATTCAGACAGATACGGCGATTAACCCTGGAAACAGTGGTGGTCCACTGCTAAATACAAAAGGTGAAGTAGTAGGAATTAACACTGCAATCATTCCTTATGCACAGGGTATTGGTTTTGCTATCCCTGTCAATATTGCCAGAAGGAATCTTGATGATCTTATTACTCTTGGGAAGGTGAGAAGATCATGGTTAGGTGTTTATATACAAGAGGTAACACCGGAAATTGCTGAACAATTTAGCCTTGAAAAAGCCGAAGGAGTATTAGTTGGTGATGTTATTAAAGATAGCCCGGCAGAAGAAGCGGGCCTTGTCAGAGGGGATGTAATAGTTGCAGTTAATCAGACTAAAGTAAATACACCGCAGGAGCTTCAGGATGCAATACGATCCTTGGAAATTGGAGAAAAGGCAAACTTAAAAATTAAGAGAGATGGGCAAGAGTCAATCTTCGTGGTTAAACTTACAGAAATGCCCTCAGATGAAGGCATCCAAACAAAAGAAAAAATCTTTTCCGAACAAACAGGAATAAAGGTGGAAGAGGTTACATCTGAAATTGCCCGTGAAGCCAATTTACCATGGGTAAAAGGATTGGTTGTTGTTGATGTTATTCCAGGAAGTTCTGCTGATGATATGGGCATAAGAACTGGTGACATTATTTTGGAAGCAAACCGAAAGGAAATATCTTCAATCAATGAATGGGAAGAAATAATTAATAAATTAGAAACAGAAGATACACTACTTTTGTTAATATTCCGTGAAGGGCATACCTATTATGTTCCTATTAAAATTGAAAATCTAGAATAAATATTTTAACTTAATAAAAAAGAGAACCGGTTTTTAACCCGGTTCTCTTTTTTATTAAGTCTTAAATTATAAATATATTTTTTTATAGTTGATTATTGCAAATACGCTCAGACAGCTGCATAGATATACACAATATTATAGAATTATATAAAAAATAAAAAATATTATAAATTATGATAAATCTTACAAAGATAAAAAATAGATTTGGGAATAATATATATTTTGTTCTAATTTTAACATTATTACTTTTTTTTATTTTAGGTTATATTAGCTATTATGAGTTACAGAGAGAAAAAGATTATTTATGGGAATTAGCAAGGGTTGAAGGGTTAAATATTGCTTTTTCAATTCAAACATTGGGCTCCGAATTTATATTGAATAGAGATATTCTGTTTGAAGTGCTTGATTTGTTTCAAAAAGAAGGGATTAGTTTTATTGATGTAATTGATGGAAATGGTATTGTCAGATTAAGCACTAGGGAACAAAGAATGGATAAGAGGCTAGAAATAAAGAGGCCTGGAGTTGTAAATTATATTCCAACAATTGATTCAGACAATAATAGAATATTGCAGGTAATCAAGCCATTTGATTTCGATGATCGCTTTTCCTCTGATTTGTTTGGTTATCTTTTTTTACATGATAAGTATTTGTTAATTGGGATAAATATGGAGGATTATTACTCTCGTTATAATCAAATCAAACAAAGGATAATTCTGAATTATTTGATTATTTTTATCCTGTCTTTATTGGGTATTTATATGATATTTAGGATGCAGGAAAGCCTGGTGGTAAAAAGGACCCTGAGAAATATGAAAGATTACACCACAAAGCTGCTAGAGACAATGGACAGTGGCGTAATTTCAATAGATGAACAAGGTATTATCAAAACTTTTAATAAAAAGAGTGAAGAAATATTTCAGTTAGGAAGAAATGAAGTGATTGGTAAAATTGCGGAAAAGGTCTTATCCATTAAGATAGACAATCAATCCATTTATCGATTAGGATTACAGAATAGAAGAAAAATAGAACAGGAAATAGAAATTTATACTAAAGATAATACCAGAAAAATACTTGAGGTAAATACATCATTGCTTTCAGGAGACAAAGACTATGATGGTGGAATGGTCATTTTGGTAAGAGATATAAGTCAAATTAAAAGTTTGTCAGAAGAAATAAATCGTAATAAAAGGTTAGCTTCTTTAGGGAAGTTATCTAGTGGGATAGCACATGAAATAAGAAATCCGCTTAGTTCCATAAGGGGGTTGGCACAGTTTCTTTATCAGTCATTAGATAAAGAAGATGAACGCAAAACAGATTTAAGTATAATTTTAAAAGAGGTTGATAGATTGAATCAGTTAATTAATCAGATACTCAATTTCTCCAGACCTAAAAAATTAGCAATTAGCCATTTTTCAATACAACAAATGATAACAGAATTAATCCATTTGCTGCAATCGGAAAAAAATGAAAAAGAGATTGTTTTTCAATTCCAAACAAATCTTAAAAATCATTTTATTGATGGAGATAAAAATCAACTAAAACAAGCCCTGATGAATATAATCTTAAATTCAATTCAGGCTATAGAACAAATAGGGAAGATTTCTCTCTTATTGGATTCGATTATGAGTAAGAATAGGGAAATGATTCAAATCACAATTCAAGATGATGGTATTGGTATTGCTTCGGCCGATTTGCCGCATATTTTTGATCCATTGTTTTCTAACAGGGACAATGGATGTGGTTTAGGCTTATCTATTGCTTATAATATAATTGAAATGCATCAGGGAACAATAAAAATAGATTCTGAGAAGGGAAAAGGAACTATAGTTAATATTCTTCTCCCGGTCAGGAGGCAAGAATAAATTGAATAAAATATTGGTTGTTGATGACGAAGAAAGCATTCGAATTATGTTAAAAAGGGTTCTTTCCGGAAAAGAATATGAAGTCCAAGAAGCCTGCAATGGGTTAGATGCATTAAAAAAAATAGCCAAAGAAAAATACAGTGTTATTTTATTGGATTTAAAGATGCCTGAAATGGATGGGTTGCAGATGATAAATAAAATGAAAGAAATGGATATTAATACGCCCATTATTATGATGTCCGCTTATGGTACAATCCCGGAAGCTGTAGAGGCAATGAAATTAGGCGCTGTTGATTATTTAGTCAAACCTTTTGATCTTGATGAATTAAAAATGTCTTTAAATCGCATTATTAGACATGATGAAATGAAAAATGAAAATCAATATTATAGGGAAGAAGAGGATAGAAGATTTAATTTTAAAGAAATTATATTCCAAAGTCAGGCAATGAAAGAAATTTTGAAAATGATTGAAAAAGTTGCTCCTTTACCAACTACAGTAATGATTACTGGAGAGAGCGGGACTGGCAAGGAATTAATTGCAAGGTCAATTCACAAAAATAGTCCGAGAAGAGAAAAACCTTTTGTTGTTGCCAATTGTGTAGCCTTTTCTCCAAATATTTTAGAAAGTGAATTATTTGGACATGAAAAAGGGTCCTTTACTGGAGCTAATTCCAGGAGAATAGGAAGATTTGAAATTGCTCATGGTGGAACAATATTCCTTGATGAAATTGGAGAGATAAGTCTGATGACTCAGGCAAAACTACTACGGGTAGTACAGGAAAAGGAATTTGAAAGGGTAGGAAGCTCAACAAGCATTAAAATAGATACTAGGATTGTAGCAGCTACCAATAAAGATTTAAGAGAAGAAATAAAAGAAAATCGTTTCCGTGAGGATCTTTTTTATCGCCTGAATGTTTTTCATATTGATATTCCGCCTTTAAGGGAAAGAAAAGAAGATATACCATTATTAGCTCAATATTTTATTAAAAAATATAACCATATCTTAAATAAGAGAATTGAAGGTTTATCAAAAAAATCACTTAACTTGTTATTTGATTATTCTTATCCCGGGAATGTAAGAGAATTAGAAAACATAATCGAAAGAGCTATGATTATGTGTAAAGAAAAAATTATTGACCAGGATTCTCTTTCATTTTTCTTTAAAAGAGATAATGGCAATCCAAAAAACGAAACCCTGAAAGAAATAGAAAAAGAGACCATAAAAAAGTATTTAATTCAAAATAATGGCAATCGAACCAGAACAGCAATTAATCTGGGGATTAGCAGGAGAAACCTACAATCAAAGATAAAAGAGTATCAAATTGATATTTAGATAAAAAATTTAAAAAACATACAATGATAAAGAAAGAGGTTAAATCTAATGTTATTAGTTATAGATGTTGGAAATACTCATACAGCAGTAGGTATATTTGAAGATGATAAAGTAAGGGGACATTGGAGAATATCAACAAATATTAAAAAAACCGAAGATGAATTTGCCATGTTATTCAAAAATTTATTAGCCGAAAAGGGAATAAACTATAATCATATTAAGGCTATAGCAATCTCTTGTGTAGTGCCACCACTTATCTGGATATTGGTAAAAATGTCCAGAATTTATTTTAATATAAAACCAATTGTAGTTAGTTCTGAGATTAATTTAAATATTAATATAAAAACAAATTATCCAGAAGAATTAGGTGCTGATAGAATTGCGAATGCAGTTGCAGTTAGTAGTATCTATGGTTCACCGGCAATTATCATTGACTACGGAACAGCTACAACTTTTTGTGCACTTGACAAGGATAAGAATTATATTGGTGGAGCAATCTCGCCGGGTTTAGAATTATCCAGTAATGCTTTATTTGAAAGAACTGCAAAATTACCGGAAGTTGAACTGATTGAACCAGAACATGCTATTGGTAAAAATACTATACAGGCTATACAGTCAGGAATTATTTTAGGCCATCTGGGATTGACCAGAGAATTGGTAGAACGTTTTAAAAGTGAGTTAAAAGGTAGTCCCAAAGTAATTGCTACAGGTGGATTAGCTGAGTTGATAGCCAGGACCTGTCCATTAATTGACAAAGTTGACCCATTATTAACCCTGAAAGGATTAAATATAATTTATAAGTTGAATGCTTAAGTAGAATATATATAATACAGTTAATATAACTTCCATCTTGATTGTAAAACCCTTTAATTAACCATTAATACCCTCAAAAAAGGTAGCTTCTATGGTGAAATAAAAAGAAAATAGATTTTGATAGTCCAATGTGATTGACATCTAAAATGATAAAAGATAAGATAAATTAAAATTTAAATTTTTATATATTTAAGATAGATTGGCATATTGGCATATTTATAGAATAATAAGAAAGAAGGGGCATGTATATGTGGGAAGAAAAATTTATCAAGGAAATTGGACTAACTTTTGATGACGTGTTATTAATTCCTCAAAATTCTAGCTTGATTCCAAAAGAAGTGAACTTAAATACATCTTTATCAAGGAATATTGATCTTAACATTCCCTTAATTAGTGCCGCAATGGATAAAGTAACTGAGTCCAGGCTTGCCATTGCCATTGCTCGCGAAGGCGGTATTGGTATGATTCATAAAAATATGAGTATTCAGGAACAGGCTCATGAAGTAGACAGGGTTAAGCGTTCAGAAAGTGGTATTATTGTTGAGCCAATAGCTTTAACAGAAGATAAAAAAGTGAGAGACGCATTAGAATTGATGCAGCATTATCATATATCCGGTATTCCAGTTGTAAATAAAGACAAGGAACTGGTTGGAATATTGACAAACCGTGATATTCGCTTCCTGGATGATGTTGATATGAAAATCGGTGATGTAATGACCCGAGAACCTCTTATTACAGGTAAGGTTGGAACTACATTAGATGAAGCCAAAAAAATATTACATAAAAACCGGATTGAAAAATTGCCTTTGGTAGATGAAAACTATATTTTAAAAGGGCTTATTACTATTAAGGATATTGAAAAAGTTAGACAGTACCCCAATGCATGTAAAGATGATAATGGTCGCTTGAGAGTTGGGGCTGCGGTAGGCATATCCACTGATACCTTTGAAAGGGTTGAAGCATTGATTAATGCCCATGCTGATGTTTTGGTTGTTGATACTGCACATGCTGATTCTGAAAGAGTTCTAAATACCATAAAAAAAATTAAGGATAAATATTCAATTGAGCTAATTGGTGGTAATGTAGCTACCTATGAAGGCGCAATGCGTTTAATTGAAGCTGGAGTTGATGCAATAAAGGTTGGCATAGGTCCGGGTTCAATATGTACAACCAGAGTAGTGACTGGAGTTGGCGTTCCCCAGATATACGCAATTACCGAATGTTCCAGAGCCTGTAAGAAAGCCAATATTCCTTTAATAGCCGATGGGGGCATCCGTTATTCCGGCGATATCTGTAAGGCCTTAGCGGTTGGTGCTGATTCAGTAATGATTGGCAGCCTTTTTGCAGGTACAGAAGAAAGCCCTGGTGAAGTAGTACTTTATAAAGGGAGAAGCTATAAAGAATATCGAGGAATGGGTTCAATAGGAGCAATGAAAGAAGGTAGCAAAGACAGATATTTCCAGGAAGATAATGAAAACAAAAAGTTAGTTCCTGAAGGTATAGAAGGCAGAGTTCCATATAAAGGCTCCCTTTCTAATTGTGCCTTACAACTAATGGGAGGCTTGAGAGCAGGTATGTCCTACTGTGGAGCAAAAACAGTGAGAGAATTACAGGAAAAAAGCCGCTTGCTTAGAATATCCAATGCAGGTCTTAGGGAAGGCCATCCCCATGATATAATAATAACCAAGGAAGCTCCCAACTACGAAATAGAATAGAATAAGATGAGAACTATTTATAATAAAAAGAAATTTTTAATGTGATAGTTGCTTCTATTTCCCCAAGATAGAAAATAATCGATATATAAGGATACTATTAATAATCTAATGAATATTTCCGCTAGAAAAATTTCATTAATCAGTTTATTTATTGCCATGAGTATTGTGCTTACCCGCTTGGCAAGCATAAGGATTGCCATAGGCGGTGTTGAAGGAATCAGGGTTGGATTTGGGAGATTGCCAATATTATTAGCAGGATTCATTCTAGGGCCACTATGTGGAGCAATGGTTGGTGGAATTTCTGATATTTTAGGCTATGTTATTCAGCCAATAGGTCCTTATATGCCTCATTTTACAATTATTTCAGGTTTAAGCGGTATATTACCTTCATTAATCATACAAATTACAGGTAAAAACAATTATTGTTTTCTTAAGATAAGTATTGTTGTTGGTATTACCCTATTAATTACAGATTTATTTTTAACTCCTTATGCCCTACATTTAATTTTCGATATATCTTGGAAGATTTTAATGATACCACGCCTGATAAGTGTTCCCATAACTATTCTTGTCTATACCTACATAATTCATATTTTTATTCATAGAAAAGTAATACAGTTTTGCCATAGTTACTATCAACATCTATAGTATTATCAATCTATTAAATTTGTTAACAGAATAAAATTAATTGAATACAAGATATAATGAGAAAAATTTGCTATAATAAAACAAGAAGCACTCTAGAAGAAAAAAGTTATGGCATTTTAAAAATATGGCTTTGAGGAGGTAAAAAATGGTAGAGTTTAATTTAAAAAAGGGAATGAAAGGTATTTCCCAAACTGTTGTCAGTGCAGATAATATGGCAGAGAAATTTTCCAGTCCTATGCCCCCTTCTTTTGCTACGCCGATGCTTGTGTCATTAATGGATAATGCTGCAATTGACGCTGTCAAGAAATTTTTGCCACCAGGCTTCATTACTGTTGGAACATCAATTACAATTAAGCATCTTGCGCCTACGCCTGAGGGAATGGCGGTAACTGCTCAGGCAGAATTAAAAGAAATATATCAAAACAGTTTGAGTTTTGAAGTAACAGCATATGATGAAGTTGAAAAAATTGGTGAGGGCAAAGTACAAAGGTATATTATTGATTTAGAGAAATTCACTGAAAAAATAGTGGAAAAGAAGCAAATAGAAGATAGGCTATAAAAGAGGGGTAGTATTTTTAATAAATGAATATTTGTGTAGTTTTAAAAAAATGAGGTTTTGTAATTGAAAGACAAGTATTTAAAGGTTGGATTAGCCTTAGGAGGAGGGGGTGCACGGGGACTCGCTCACGTTGGCGTAATTAAGGCTTTGGAAAGAAAAGGTATTTCAATTGATTTTATTGCAGGTACTTCTGTTGGATCAGTAATTGGAGCCTTTTATGCTTTATATAAAGATAGTCAAAAATTACAAACGTCCGCACAAGCATTAGCCAATAAAATGAACCAATATCAAAATCAGTTTGATTTTAATCAGTTTGAGAAAGATGATAAAAAGGTTCTACCTTGGGTTAAATTAACTGATTTTATTAAAACAGGATACTATTTACACACTGAATTAAGAAAAACCTGCTTAAATGATGGGGAAATAATAGAAAAATTGTTTTCGGAAGTTTTTGGTGAAAGCCTTTTTCATGAAACCAAATTACCTTTTATTGCCGTAGCGGCTGATTTAATTAGTGGGGAAGAAGTGTTTTTAAATAAAGGTAAAATAATCCC
>CAYOLB010000343.1:0-3151 GCA_964404675.1 uncultured Atribacterota bacterium
TGCCAGACCGCCGATTGTTTTTTTATTTTATAAAACTGTTTAATAAATAATTTTAAGCAATGGGGTGTTGAAATGCTTATTGTATTAGGTAAAAAAAGAGAGGGTAAAAAGTTTCTTTTCTGTTTCCCGACTGCCCTTTTTTGCATACTCAACAATATATTCTTTCTTAATAGACTATTTTTACTAATTTTGTTATTATAAATTTATCGTTTAAATTATTAAGGAGTTATCCGATTTTATGTAATATTAAATTTCTATATAATTAGAATCCCCGGCTATAAATGTCTAAAACATTCATAAGTTGGGAATAATACAACTAGAGCTATTTTTTATTAGTCTAGATTTCTATTATTGCAAACCTAAATTGATAAAGGCAAACTATCCAAAAGGATAGGACGCAAAGTCATGTGCCTACCGTCATTTTTTGATCAGGGCTGCCAGACTACCGATTTATTATTTTATTTTGGGAGAATACAAATAAATTCAATTTAGTAAAAAATTAGTAAAATAATATAATTTCCAATTAAACCAGAAAGTTTTACGATTAAACAGCGTGACATAATTTAAAAAAATATTTAAGGAGAGTAGAAATATGTTGAACAGACAGCATGCAAAAAATAACTCAAAAATAACCACAAATGTATTTAGAGCTTATAGACAAAAAGTAATCAATATTTTTTTGTTGCTTATCATTGCTCTGACATTTTTAACTACAACCTGTATTAGCAGCAGCCAAACTCAAGGTGAAGAACTTTATCAGCAGGCCCTAATACTGGAAGAGCAAAACAGTTTCAGTCAGGCAGTAAGTCTCTATGAGCAGGCATTCTCTGCCCTGTTAGAAGAAAAGAATTTGGAACTGGCTAATAAGTGCAGGGAATCCTTGCAAAGAATATTGATTTTTCAGATGGTTTATCCTTATACTGCTGATCAGCTTGAAGAGGTTATCCTGCAAACATTTCCCCATGCCACTGCAGAGCAAATAGAAAGCTGGATCACCAGTAAGGAAATAGAACATCTTATCTGGGACGATAAAGAGCGCTATTTTTCAGATGGAATACAAAATCTCAAGTTCCGATACATAGAACTGATACAATCAGATGAAGCAACAGAGCAGGAATATCATAATCTCGTACTCAAATTAAACAATATTGCCCAGGAACATCCGGTTTATCAATGGCAGCAGTATCAAAAACCGGCTACTTATCGTGGCATTCATACTATTACAATCCCGAGACACAAGTTACCCGAAACAGGTATTTACCGTCTATGGCTTCCAATCCCCATCAATACCGGCCCACAGACCCAGGTTACCATTGAATCTATAACACCAGACAAATGGATTAAACAACCACCCAGTATAAATGAAGAAATCGGTTTATTATATATGGAAATCCCCATGGAAGAATTGTCTGAAGACTTATCAATCCAGGTTAGCTTTACTTTTAATCATTATGAACAAAGATTCTCAGTCAAACCTTCCAATATCGGTGAATATGACAAAGATTCTGCTCTCTATCAAAAATATACCAGATCATATGGCAATACGGAGATAACTCCGGATATTGAAGAAATGGCCAAGACCATTGTTGGTGATGAAACAAATCCTTATTTTGCAGCCCGTAAGATTTATGATTATATTGTCACCCAGGTAGATTATGCTTTTATGCCACACCTGATATTCTGGCCCAGATCATCACTGACTGAATCAGATTATGTTCATATAAACCAGCGGGGCGATTGTGGTGCCCAATCCATGTATTTTTCTGCCATGTGCCGTTCTCTGGGTATCCCAGCTCGAACTACGGGTGGTTGGCAGCTTTTCAATGATGAGTTTAGTGGCCACTTTTGGGCAGAATTCTATTTACCCAACTATGGCTGGATTCCGGTTGATACCTCTGTTGCACAGCTTGCTTATTACCCAAAAGACTTAACCGCTCAACAGAGACAACTTTTTATTGATTATTATTTCGGTAATCAGGATTCTATGCGCTGTGTAGTCCAAAATGACACAGATTTACCTCTCATTCCGGCAGCCCAGGGAATAATCTTATTGCCTATGGCTATCCAAGTACCGGCTGTTGAATATTCTACTCCTGCTGTAGATCTTCCAGATGGGTTATTTATGGAATATCATACGATACAGTGTGAAAAAATAAACCCATAAACAAGTTGTTCAAAAGAAGAAAATAAAAAAACATGGGCATATTATAAAAATTCTTGTTTGTTAAAAAGAAAAAAGAGGGAAGGTATGAAAAAAGTTTTTAGCGTTCTGTTCTTGTGTTTATTAATTGCCATAGTTACCGCCGGGTGTCAACTGTGTGATTGCGGTCTATTGTTACCCAACAACCCATCTCCCACACCGGAGGAACATTTCACCTTTGATAAAGAAACCAGAACGATTACTGGTTATGACAATGGTACTGGTGAAATAAGCCATCATGGTGATGATATTGTGATACCTTCAACCATTATTAATGGATTACCGGTAGAACATATTGGCAATAAAGCTTTTGATTCAGGATTATACACATGGATAAGCTCGGTTGTTTTTCCGGATACCATCATGACCATTGGAAGTTATGCATTTTTTGATAGTTGCCTTCATTCATTGACTATCCCTGATAGTGTCATATCCATTGGAAGCTATGCATTTTGTGGTAATCACTTAACATCTGTAACCATTCCTGAAAGTATCGATTTTATTGATGATGGCACATTTGACCATAATCCTCTTAGATCAATAACGATCGGTGCAGATGTTGATATTTATAATGGGTATTCCATAGGATATTATAAACAAGGTACTCCTCCGTTTTATGAGCCTAAATATGTGGAGTTTAAAAGTTTTTATAATGCAAATGGAAGAGAAGCCGGTACTTATATTGTTACTGATTCAGATAGATGGATTAAAGCAGAATAACTATTATGCCAAACAAAAAGGATTTATGGTTTTATTTTGAAAGGAAAATAAGTACAAAAAAGAATATTTTATTATTGTTGTTACTTTTTATCACTACATAATTTGTTATTGGCTATCTTCTGGGTGATTCCTGTCTGCTGTTACCTAAATAACCTAGTTATAAACAATGAAAAGATGCCTGATAGGCTTTCCCTCTATCAGGCATCTTTTTCTGTAAGCAAAGGATGGAGC
>CAYOLB010000344.1:0-2153 GCA_964404675.1 uncultured Atribacterota bacterium
GAATGCTCAGGTATTTCGGCAGCATGGGTGGGAACTATTACCAATAAAAGAAAAAGGACAGTAAAAAATACCAATAACTTAAAATTAGACATCGTTTACCTCCGAATATTAATTTAAATAACTTATTGTTATTGTACTGTATTTTTGTTAAAAAGTCCTTCTTTTAAAAAAAATTGAGATTAAAAATCATTACTTCAAAAAGCTATGATTCTAAAAAAAACAGCTACCCGGAGTTATGGTAGCTGTTTAGTTATTATTAATTCTATCTGGGTATTTAAGATAGAAGTTAGTTAAATTTATAATTAGGGTCGCTGATGCTCCACAGTATTCCTGCCTGCTAGTAGCAATTTTGTCCTTTTTGATTTCTTTTGATCTCAATAGCAAGCTTGTAGATTGAATCTTCTATCTCGACAGGTTCATATGACCTTCTTCTACACCTGTTATATTTTTTATTTAGTCGATCTTGAAAATTTTCTCAAGTAATATTTATTCCCTTTGTATTCTGTTTCAAGCAATTTACTTTCTTTGATTAATTTGCTAACTGTTAACCAATCACAGTTTGCTCTCCCTAAAAAATCTTTCAACGCCTCTTCTCTCATAGGATGAACAGAAGTAATACTCAAAATATCCTCTTCCGCATTTCCAGTAAAAGCAAATGCGTTTCCTTCATAACCAATTAGATACTCCACATGAGCAACTTGTTCTTTAAAGATATTATAACTTTGATTCACGACTTCCTCAGAAGGATATTGCACCCACTTCTCTGCTGGAGGTCTTGTCGGTAATGACAAATAAGATATCTCTGGCTTAAGTTTTCCTAAAAACCTACCTACTTTTTCAATATTTTGTCTAGAATCATTGACATCTTTAACCAACATCGTTTCTGTTATTATTTCCCCTGTAAAGCTTTTGGTAAATTCCAATATCCCCTCCAATATAGCACCAAGTTCCAGATTACGATGAGGCCGATTTATTTTTCGCCAGGTATCCATTTCAGTAGAATCAATTTTTAAAGAAACCAAATCTGCTTTTTTTAAATTTTCCCTTACCTGCTCCTGAGCCAATAGAGAGGCATTACTGATAACTGCTATTTTAATTCCTAAAGATTTGAGTAATTGAATCTCCTTACCCAGATTAATATCTAAAGTTGGCTCGCCGTCAGGCACAAAAGTCAGATAATCAATTTCTTCTATTTTTTCTTTACTTCTATCTATTTTTTCTTCTACCTCGTGAAAAATTTGGGAAGGCTGGTAAAATTTTTGAATTTTAATTTTCATATTGTAAGTATTCCCTAACTGGCAATATACACAGGAGTAGGTACATATTTTTGGTGGGATATTATTAATCCCTAAACTATGTCCTAAACGTCTGGAAGGAACTGGACCAAATGTAATCATTTTTTCCTCCTTTATTTTATATTAAACAAACAATATACTAATACTGTCCATAAATTTACTCCTTTAACATCTTTAGCTCTTCCAGGGTTTTTAATGCGACAATTCTTTCTTTATTGAAATGTTTTATCATTCTGGTAAGGCATTTCTGTTTTTCTTTTTCAGTCCCCAAATATTTTGCACATGCTTCCATAAAATCTTTTGTCTTACTTACATTCACTCTAACATCATCTGGAATTTTTTCGCTGTCATGTCTAACAGCATCATTATGGCACACAGTATGACAAACTCCACAGTGTATACAATCCTTCATATCGATTACTGCCACTCCATTTTTAAGGGAAATGGAATCGACTGGGCACTTATTGATACAGACTCCACAACCATCGCAATCTTCACTTTTTATCCATGGCATAATAATTCCTCCTTAATTTCATATATTTTATTAAAATTCTCATTGCTAAATATAATTTAACCTTTTTAATAGTCCACAAACACAACCCATTCTATCCAAAAAATCTGCTTAATTAAAAACTCATCAACAGTTAATAGCAATAATTCTCCAAATTATACCAGCCCAAAATATACCATAAATAATTGAACTTATAGTCAATCCAGTTGCTTTCTTGAAACCAAATTCTCTAACAAGCATCCCCCAGGCAATAATGCATGGGATACCAATGCAGCTTGCAATACCAAAGGTATAAATCTGAAGAGGGGTTAAAACAAGAGATATCTGACTACCTAAAACTGAAACCA
>CAYOLB010000345.1:0-10609 GCA_964404675.1 uncultured Atribacterota bacterium
ATAATGCCAGGTAAACCAACATTAGCCGGAACAGTACAAGGTGTACCCGTTATTGGTTTACCAGGATACCCGGTTTCATTTTTAATTGCTGCCTGGGAATTTGTGTTACCTTTAGTCTATAAGAATTTAAGACAAGCCCCGCCGGAGAGAACAAAAGAGAAGGTATTAATGGCAAAAAAAGTGGTGTCCAAATTAGGAAATGAAGAATTCCTTCGTGTAAAACTGGCCAAAATTGATGATAATATAATGGCATATCCATTAAGCCGGGGAGCTGGTGTTATTTCTTCGTTGGTAGAAGCCGATGCGCTTGTTAGAATACCATCCCTCAGTGAAGGCTTAAGTCTAAAAGAAGAAACAGATGCAGAATTATTAATAGAGAATAGTTCTAACATAATTAGTACAGTAATTATTATTGGAAGCCATGATCTTATATTAGATGTTCTAAAAAATGAACTACAAACTAATTTTCCGGAATTTCGTCTTGCATCCTTTCATACTGGTAGTATGGGTGGACTGTTAGCATTAAAACAAAGGATTACCCATATGGCAACTTCCCATTTACTGGATATAGAAAGCGGAGAATATAATTTCCCCTATATTGAGCGTATTTTAGCAGGATATAAACTGGTAATAGTAAATATGGCATACAGACAACAGGGATTTATGGTACAAAAAGGAAATCCAAAAAATATTTTGGCAATAAAAGATTTGATAAGAAGTGATGTTCGCTTAATTAATAGGCAAAAGGGTTCAGGAACCAGAGTTCTTTTAGATTATCTGCTTAGTAAAAAGAATATTAATTCTAATGATATTAAGGGTTATCAACAGGAAGAGTTTACTCACCTGATGGTAGCTTCGGCAGTTTCCAACAAAAGAGTGGATGTGGGTTTAGGAATTTTTTCAGCAGCAAAAGCATTTGATTTGGACTTTGTCCCTCTTATTAAGGAGCGCTATGATTTAATTATCCCCGAAAAATATTTTAATAGCCCGGGAATAGAAGCAATATTAAAAATAATAAAAACAGATAGTTTTAAAAAACAGGTTAATGAACTTGGAGGCTATGATTTAAACCATTGTGGTGAGGTGCTAAGAAAATGAAGAAATTAATTGACAAGTATGGAAGAAAGATTATCTATTTTAGGATTTCATTAACAGATCGCTGTAATTTTAGATGCATTTATTGCATTCCTTCTGATAAAGATTTTTGTTTTATTAAGCATCAGGATATATTGAGATTTGAAGAAATCTTGGAAATTGCTGAAGTAGCAGTTAAAATGGGCATGACTAAAATAAGACTAACTGGCGGTGAGCCTCTGGTTAGAAAAGATGTCATCGATTTTATAAAGAAGTTAAAAATTATAGAAGGATTGGAAGATATTTCCATGACTACCAACGGATATTATTTGAGTGAGATGGCTGAATCTTTAAAAAAGGCTGGTTTAAATCGTGTAAATATTAGTCTTGATTCTCTGCAGAGAGAAAAATTTCAAATGATTACCGGCTTTGATGGCTTAGAAAGGGTTTTACAGGCAATTGATACTTCTTTGGAGTTAGGATTAGAACCTGTTAAAATTAATGTAGTTTTATTAAAAGGTATTAATGATGATGAAGTGGAAAACTTTATTAGATTGACTTACGATAAACCACTATATGTTAGATTTATTGAGCTAATGCCAACCAACCATGAACTTACCCAGATAAATCAGGGACACTTTGTTTCTGCTAATTTTATTAAGGAAAAGATGAAAATAAAATTTCCAGACTTAAAACCAATTTCTATTGAAAAAGGTTATGGTCCGGCAGTTTATTATCAATTGCCTGGGGCAAAAGGTATGGTTGGTTTTATTACTGCAGTTAGTCAGCATTTTTGTGCAAAATGTAATCGGATTCGATTAACCGCTAATGGTAATATAAGGCCTTGTTTGTTTAATTCTCGAGAAGTTGAAGTAAGGGATAAGTTAAGGCAGATACCTACAGATGAACAAGAAGTAAGAAAAAGAACTATTCAAAGCTGTTTAGAAGAAGCAATACGGATAAAACCATTTCGTCATAATATAGGTAATAAGAATCTTGCCGAATTTGATATGTCAAAGATAGGAGGATAAAAAAATGAATAATGAAAAATCTTTTTCACACTTAAATGAAAAAGGCAGAGCTCGCATGGTTAATGTAGGTGATAAAGAGGATACCCATAGGATAGCTATTGCTGAAGGGGTAGTCAAAATGGAACCCGAAACACTTGCCTTGATCAAGAATAATAAAATTGCCAAGGGAGATGTTCTGGGAATTGCCCAGGTAGCAGGCATTATGGCAGCCAAGGAGACAAGCCGCATGATTCCTTTATGTCATCCGTTAATTCTTAACAATGTGGATATGGATTTTTATTTTATGGATGAAAAAAATAGCATTTTAATACGCTCTATTGTAATGACCAATGGTAAGACAGGAGTAGAAATGGAAGCACTGCATGCTGTTTCAGTTGCAGCTCTAACTATTTATGATATCTGTAAGGCAGTAGAACGAGGAATTGAAATCACTCATATTCATCTAGTAGAAAAAGATGGAGGCAAAAGTGGTCATTATCAGGGTAAATCCTATCTTAATAGCCCGAAGGATAAGGATAGTTCTTATCTTGAAGGAGAAATGTTAAATGAGCAATAAACAAGGGAAAGTACTAGCAGTATGTTTTGGGGACAGCCGGGAAACACCTAAAAAGACAGTGGAAAGTGCTGTTTTTATTAAAGATTTTGGGATTAAAGGTGATGTACATGCCGGTAGAGACCATAAGCAGGTTAGCCTTCTTAACTTGATTAGTCTGGAAAAAAACAGAAAAGCGGGTTATGAGCTCAATTATGGAGACCTTTTTGAGAATATAGATTTTGAAGGTATTGATGATTTATATAAATATCCGCTGGGAACCTTAATTAAAATAGGGGAGGATGTTGTTCTCAGTATTACTCAGATTGGTAAAGATCACGATGTAGATATTGTAGTTCGTGGTCAGAAAGTTCGCTCTATTATGCCTCTAGAAGGAATTTTTACACGGGTAACTAAAGGGGGCATTGTCCAGGCAGGAGATACTATCGAGGTGATAACAGAAGATGATTAAAGTTGCAATAATTACCGTAAGTGATAAAGGATCCAAAGGGCAAAGAGAGGATATTAGCGGAGAGACTATCAGATTTATCCTGGAAAAGATAGAAGCACAGGTCATATCATATAAAATTGTTCCTGATGAAATTGATCTAATAAAAGAAGCCATTATTGAAGCAGTTGACATAACAAAAGTTGATTTAGTATTAACTACAGGTGGAACCGGATTAGCTGTTAGAGATGTAACTCCCGAAGCAACAATGGCAGTGGTTGACAAATTGGTACCGGGTATCAGTGAGATGATTCGAAAGGAAGGTTTTCAGAAAACACCAAAGGCAATTTTATCGCGAGCGGTTGCGGGGATTCGTAAAAGAAGTTTAATTATTAATTTACCGGGTAGTCCCAAGGGTGTTAGAGAATCTTTGAATGTTATTTTGGAAGCACTCCCGCATGGTATTGATATTTTAAAGGGTGATGCCTCTGAATGTGGAAAAGAATAATTGTATTTCTTTGTGATTTTTCTAAAAATCAGTATAATAAAATTTAAGTTATAATTTAGGAAATATTTTTAAAGGATAAATAAATGTTTTTATCTTTTTTACTTAAAACAGTAATTATATCACTTTCCGGAGTCATGGCTCCAGGTCCTATCACTGCCGTGACTGTCAGCAAAGGAACACAACAGCCTCACTCTGGTGCCATGATTGCAATTGGACATGGGATTGTTGAGCTTCCACTAATGTTATTGATATTAATAGGATTTGGCCAGTTTTTGGAAATTACCTGGGTAAAGGTTGTAATTGGTATAGTTGGAGGGTTATTTTTATTGAAAATGGGCATTGGATTATTAATAAGTATACATAATATCCATATCAATCAGGTTCATCAACAATATTCGCCTTTACAGGCAGGTGCGGTGTTAACTATTGCTAATCCCTATTTTTTAATATGGTGGGTAACTGTTGGTGCTATGTTGATTACCGGTGCTTATCAATTTGGTATATGGGGATTGGTAGCTTTTTTTATGGTGCACTGGAGCTGTGATTTAATATGGTTGTATTTTCTTTCTTCATTGTCTTTCAAAGGTGGACAATTTTTTGGTAAGAGATTACAACAAATTATTTTTGCTTTCTGTGGTGTATTTCTGTTGTTTTTTAGCGGGAAATTTATATACGATGCAATAACTATTGTTTTTGCTCTTTGATTCAAGTGTATAGGTAAATAAGGATTTATATTAATACTGGCAATATTTCCTGAAGCTTAATCAAAGGTCCGGAATAATCTGGACTAACCCCTGTTTTTTTAGAGGCAAAACCTAGTCTTATTTTTTTACTTATTTCATGTAATTGATTTTTAAATTGTTTACTATCAGTGACTAAAAAAGTCCTTATTCCCAGTTTTTTCGCAACAATATCGTTAAGAGGGTCATCTCCAACCATCAGGCAATTTTCCGGTTTTTCATTTATTTTCTGACATGCCTCCTGATAATATTCTAGTCTTGGTTTACAGAAATGCATATTTTCCATGTGTGTAATCAGGTGAACTTGTTCCTTCTTTATGCCAGCCCAGCCCATCCTTTTCTCCATCGCTATACATGGCCAAAATGGATTGGAGGCAATAACTATTTTGATATTTTTTCCAGAGAGAAAAGAAAATATCTCTGATACACCCATGTTTGCATTGACTAAGGTTTTCAACTGATCAAATTCATTACTATAAAATTTAAGAAAACGTTGCCAGATTTCCTCGGTTTGATTCCCGAATTTTTGGGTAAAAATCTGTTTAAAAACTTCTTGATTAGTTATCTTTCCATCATTATGCAAAACTGAGTTAGTAGCAGATATTATAATTTGCCACAGGGCATGTGGAGATACAATATCTGACATCAGTGGAGCAACCTTTTTAATATATGCCTTAAAAAATTTTGCTTCATCGAAAAGAATCAGGGTATTATCAAGGTCAAAAAGGATTGTTTTTGTCATTATTTATATCCTCCTGTAAAATAATATTATAAAGGGTTTTTTAAAATTTTGCCAGGTAACATTTAGTTTTTATGATTATTACAAAAATATACAATAATAATATATAAGGATAGGAGCCTCTGTTTTTTATGATAAAAACCTATTCTGATTTACAGGACAGAATGGTAGTTAATCCCAACAAGGTTATTCAGGGAATCAATAATCATCTTATTAATCTTCAGAATAAATTAAAGAAGGAGGGTGTACTAATAGGGTTAAGCGGAGGGATTTATTCAACAGTAGTGACGGCTTTATGCACCAAAACACTTGGTAATGATAAAGTAAAAGTCCTATTATTGCCTGACAATGAATCTATCCGGGTTAACCTACTTGATGCCCAGGATTTTGCTAAGCAGGATTATTCAAAAAGAACCCACTTCTGATATGCTCCCAGGCTTGAATGATAAAATAATGATTGGGATTCCTTATGAACAAATAGATTTAGTTTTACTTTCTATTGAAAACTGCCAATCTCCGGAAAATATTAGTAAGATAACCGGGATAAAATTTTATATTTTAATTGTTTTGTTTTATAATTAAACATGAAAACTAAATCTTAAGAATAAAAAATATTTATAGGTTAGGAGGAAAATAAAATGAAATTGAGCAGTTTGGAATTTGAGCATGAAGGTTATATTCCCAAAAAATTTACCTGTGATGGAGAGGACGTAAGCCCAGCCTTAATGATTGAGGACATTCCGGAAAACACTAAGAGATTAGCTCTTATTGTTGATGACCCTGATGCACCGATGGGAACCTGGGTACACTGGATTGTTTTTAACATCCATGTGACAGATGTTATAGAAGAGGGTGAAGTTCCCGGGACACAGGGAATCAATGATTTTCGGAAATTAGAATATGGAGGACCATGTCCCCCATCCGGGACACATCGTTATTTTTTCAAACTATATGCCCTGGATGAGAAACTTGACCTAAAAGAAGGGTGCCACAAAAAGGACCTATTAAAAGCCATGGAAGGCCATATTATTAAAGAGATTGAATTAATCGGCCTCTATCAGCGTACATAAATTGTTTTTAATTAAGCCTCTTCTTTTCTAAGGTAAACCACCTGTCGATTGAAGGGGATTTCAACACCTTGAGAATCAAAATGGTTTTTAATAAGCCGTTTTAGGTCTCTTTCAGCTGTCCAGTGCATCATTGGTTTGACTTTGGCAATTAGCCTGATAGAGATACCTGAAGCACCCAGTGACATTATTCCCTGCACGGCGGGGGACTCTAATATGATTTCTTTATTTTTTTCTGCCCATTGTTGACCAATATTGCCCAGTTCCTTCATACCTTTTTCAATATCCTGTTCATAAGCAAGGTCAACCTCAACCACAGCCCTGGTCCATTCTTTGTTGTAGTTTCCAAAATTAGCAATTTCTCCGTTGGGAATGGTCCATAATTCTCCGGAGAATTTGCGCAATTGTACATGTCTTAAATTCATAGACTCAACGGTACCAGTATGAGAGTTGACAATAATAACATCTCCCACAGATATTGTGCCATCAAGCAGAATAAATATACCTGAAATAAAATCCTTAACAATTGCCTGAGCTCCAAAACCAATGGCTAAACCAAGTACTCCGGCGCTGGCAATGATAGGAGTGGTATCTATACATATTTTTCTCAAGATAATTGTAACGGCTATAAAATAAATAAAAAAGCTGAATATTGAGTTAAAAAACGGGGTAAGAGTTTCGGCACGAGCAATCTTTTTTTGGTAATCCAACACACCTTTGCGTGGTTTTAATATTTTATGAATAACATTTTTCCCTGTATTTAAGATTATTCTCGTTATTATTAGAACTACAACAATGGTCAAAAGAATTGAAAGCAATTTCTGTAATTGTGCAGGATTTAATAATTGTTCCCATAACTGCTGAAAGTTTAACAAGGTCTGTTCCATTATTTACCCCCAAATCAAAATATTTATAGTATTTATTCTATCAGAAGGTGATAGTTAATCAAGTATTTAAAGAATATGAATGATTTTTAATGATAAAAATCATGAAAGATAGTAAAATACAGTTGTAAAGTACCCTTGATTAGACTTAGAATACAATTTTATATAATTTAATAAAAAACAGGAGTTAATAGAATGGAAGGATGGATTCTATACAAGCAAAAGCAAAACGAGATAACGTCTGAAAAATATGAAATGAATAGGTTTTTAGAAGTAGCCCAAAAAAGAGAAATAGATTTAAATATATTATGTCCGGAACAGTTTGATTTATTGGTTAACCGGGAAGATAATAAAAGTGTTATTATTGATAACCATTATACAAAATTACCACAGTTCTTATTACCCAGACAGGGAGCCAGCACTCCTTACTTTTCCCTAGCAGTTATCAGGCACCTGGAAAGGCTTGGCGTACATACCTTTAACTCATCAGAAAGTATTGAAACAGTAAAGGATAAATTATATACTCAGCAGATATTAGCTGCCAATAATTTCCCGGTACCCCGAACAATGTTAGCAAGATATCCCTTGAATATTCAGTTAATTGAAGATACTTTGGGTTTTCCTATTGTAGTCAAGACTATATCCGGTTCCCAGGGAAGTGGAGTTTTCCTATGTGAGACCAAGGGAAATTTGGAAGATCTGATGCAGTTAATTGATACAGCCAAAACTCAAGCAAATTTCATTATCCAGGAATTTATCAAAACAAGTAGAGGAAGAGATTTGAGAGTATTTATCGTAGGGAATCGCGTTATAGCCTGTATGGAAAGAATTTCTAGAGACGATAATTTTAAGGCAAATTTCTCCAGAGGTGGTGAAGTAAAGCCATTTTCTGTTAATCCTGAGATTGAGTGGCTTGCAACCGAGAGTGCAAGGGTCTTGAATCTGGATATTACTGGTATTGATTTGCTCTTCGATGGTGAGAATTTTAAAGTTTGTGAAGCAAATTCATCACCTGGATTTAAGGGAATCGAAAGCTGTTGTGATGTAAGCATCCCAGATGCTATCTTTGATTTTATTAAAATTCGGTTAGGATTGCATCAGGGATAGCCAAGTGATTAAGGTTAGATCAAAAACCAGAGATATTATATGGTATATTCTTATTTAATAAAGTAGCTGCGATTACAAATATATTACTAAGTGTTTGTAAATTCCATTAGTTTTTTGATAAAATGCAAAAATATACATATTGTTCTTTGTATAAGGAGTAATAGATATTAACTCAGGATAATTTTTAAGAAAATGAAGAGGTAAATTATGATAAATTTTCAAACCAAAATTGACACTTCAGATTGGAAGGAAATAAATATTGAATATTTTGATGATTATATCAGTTTAAAAGTACCGCCTGAATGTGAAACGCTGCAAATGAAACCTACGCCTCCTTTAGAGAATGTAAAATCAGAGATTGAAAAAGCTTTTGATTTTCCTATTGATAGTAAAACAATAGAGGAAATTATTCAATCACAAGATAAACTAATTAACGAAGTTACCGTGGCAATTGCGGTTTCTGACAATACGCGTCCTGTACCATATCATTGTGAGGATGATGGGAATATTCTTACACCAATATTGTCTAGATTAGAAAGAGCAGGGGTAATTAGAGAGAATATAAAAATTATCATAGGAACAGGTACTCATGCACCCACTTCTGAATTATGGAAAAAGAAGACTTTTGGAGAAAAGGTGTTTAATAATTACCAATTAATTGATCATGAATGTAATTCAAAGGATTTGATTTCGATTGGAGAAGTAATGGGAGTGCCAGTTAAAATTGATAATAATTTCATTCAAGCTGATGTCCACATTGTAACCGGCTTAGTAGAATCACATTTTATGGCTGGGGCTTCTGGTGGAAGAAAAGCGGTTTGCCCTGGAATGGTAAACCTTGAAACAACACAGGTATTCCATGGACCTGAATTTATGGCCAATGAAAATGCTGATAATCTTATATTTAAAAATAATCCTTGCCACGAATTTGCATTAGAGGTTGCTAAGAGAGTAAGGGTAGATTTTAATGTAAATGTATTAATTAATGGAGAACACCAAGTTTGTGGGATTTATACTGGTGATTTAGAACAATCACATAATAAGGCAGTGGAACAGTTAAAGAGTTTTTCGCTTATCGATATTGATAAGGAGTATGATATTGTATTAACTCATGGAGGGAAAGGTGCTGTCAATCATTATCAGGCAGTAAAAGGTGCTTGGGGTGCGATGCCAGCATTAAAAGAAGGTGGTCATATTATATTATTTGCCCATAACCAGGATGAGGAACCAATAGGAGGCCAGCATTACAAGGATTTAATGAAGAAATTTTCAGAAGTCGGATTAGGAAATTTTTATCCTCTTATTTGTAGTGATAAATGGGTATTTACTCATGATCAATGGGAAGTACAAAAATGGGAACAGCTTTTTATGCGAATTGGTGGATTTAATCAGCTTATTTATTGTACAACAAATATATCTCCGGAAATACTTGCTGAATTACCAGGGAAGAGCGGCTATGATTTTATTGAAGATTCCCAAAAAGATATCCGGATCATGTTACAGAATGCTGTTTATGATTGTTTTACAAAAAAGGAAAATCCATCAATGGCTTTTATCAAAGAAGGGCCATATGTTGTTTTAAATAAGAATATATAGGCTAAAACATTATATAGATTTTACTACATGATTTTTATAATATATTCATTGATTATTTTATTAGCTATTTGTTGCCCTACTATTGTGTAAACTCTAATAAATTAAATAAAAAATAGTTTATTCAGCTAATGAAGACAGTGCTTTAATCCTCTTTAACATATTAGGATGTGTGGTAAATAACTCCATTAATTTTTCCGATGAACTTAATTTAATCTGTTTTTCTCTTAAAAAAAGCAGTTCCTGTTCTTCAATTGTACCACTGAAATTTTGGTCTAATTCTTTCATATCCTTAAATTCCTGGTACGCCTTGGAAACATCATTAAGAAAAAAAACTTTCAATCCTTCAACCTGATGCAATGCTTGCTGACCTGCTTTACTTCCCTTGAGTTTGGCAGAACCATAAGATAACTTATAAAGAGCTGAGGCAAGCTGATGAGGTGGGTTGCCCAGCTGGACACTCCCCTGGTCAGCATAGTACTCTCTAATTCGAGAACCATATTGGACTAACAAGTTAGAAATAAAATACAGCACAAAAGCAATAAGGCCAATTAAGGCTGCTGATCCACGATTTTCATTGTCTCTAAAACTACCCCCATACATCATTCGAAAGCCTATCCAATATAATATTAATGGAATTACTGAAAGCACCATGGTTATAATCATATCCCGGTGTTTAATATGGGAAAGTTCATGTCCTAATACTGCCTTTAATTCATCTTTATTTAACAGTGATCTTATTCCATTAGTTACACAGACTCTTCCATCTTTGATACTTTTTCCAAAGGCAAAGGCATTAGGCACTGCTACTTGAGAAATGCCTACCTTGGGCTTTGGTATTCCAGCTTTTTTTGACATTTCTTCTATCATCTGATGGAGCTCAGGT
>CAYOLB010000346.1:0-2082 GCA_964404675.1 uncultured Atribacterota bacterium
TTCAACAGAAGGTACTAAATGATCTAAGCTATATACAGGCCTGTAAAAGGCCTGTATATAGTCATATTTTTTCACTTTACGATCTACTGCTTTTACTTATATTAAAAGTAAAATCATTTTATAGCTAAAATATAAAGAAGGTTTTAAAAAAATTTTTTTATTTATCCTGAATATGAAAATACATTCTGGAATGTAAAAAAGGTCTTAAGGCTGGCGGGCAAGAAAACTGCTTATCCCCCACTGGTGCTTTTAACTGTTGCTGCTATGATCCCTCAAAAGTGGTAGAAAAAATTGGTTTACATGAGTTGTGAAACTCTAAAAAAAGAGTATATAAAACGGGCAGATTATGTAATGACAGGTTCAATAGTGGGACAGAAATAATCTACTAAAAAAGTGCTAGATTTGGTTCATAAAATCGGTAAGACTATTATTGCCTGTGGTTCTTTTTTAAAAACTGGCTATGAGGAGTTCTCCGATATTGATACTATTTATTTAGTAATACAAAAGTATTGCTTAATAACTGTTCATATCTTTTAATTATTAATAATAAAGGTTATTATCATCAATATGAAATATCTGGTTATATTAAATCCTAGTGCTGCAAAGGGTGCGGCTTTAAAAAACAAACCAAAAATTGAAAAACTATTAGAAAAGTATTTGTCAGATTATTCACTGGTAGTTTCAGCCAAACCCGGTGATCCTACTATCCTGGCCCAGGGGGCTGCAGAAAAATACTATGATGTGGTCGTTGCCGTAGGAGGTGACGGCACTTCAAACGAAATCATTAACGGCCTGATGGCATCTAAACTTGAAGGTAAGAAAATCCCAAAGCTGGCAGTGATCCCCGCAGGTAGGGGCAATGATTTTGCTGCTAGCATGGGGATTCCTGCAGAACTCGAAGATGCTGTAAAAGCAATTGTCTCCGAAAAAACAAGGACCATTGACGTGGGACAGGTCTTTGGAGGAAATTATCCTCAGGGTAAATTCTTTGGCAATGGGATTGGCATTGGCTTTGATACTATAGTGGGTTTTGAGGCAGCAAAATTGCCTGCATTCCTCTCAGGAATACCGGGTTATTTGATTGCTGCAATAAAAACGATATTTTTGTATTTCAAAGCTCCGACCCTGAGGGTCAAACTTGATAATGAGACCTTTGAACAGCAGTGTCTGATAATATCAGTTATGAATGGGTGGCGGATGGGCACCTCATTCAAGATGGCACCCTTATCGAAACCTGATGACGGTTTATTCAGTCTAATGATAGTGGAGCAGGTAAAAAGAATCGGAGCTATCAAATTGATTACCAAAATTATGGCTGGAACACAAGAAGGCCAACCTTTTGTCAAAATGCCATTAACTGGTAGCATTGAAATCACTGCGTTGAAAGGAAGTCTTCCAGTGCACGCTGATGGAGAAACGATTTGTGAAAAGGGAGATTTTTTATCTGCAAAAATATTTACAAAGCAGATTGATTTAATAGTTGGAGAATGATAATCAATGATTAAACTTCTAACAAACCTTGTAATGAGGTTCATGCTATTTGTGGTATGCAATATAGATAAAAAAACTTTAAAGGTCGTACCGTATCAGGGTCCAATGATATTTATTGGTAATCATATAAACTTTTTAGACGTTATTACATCTTTGACCTTTTCGTACCCTCGTAAGATCTTTTTTCTGGTAAAAAAGGAGACATTTGAAACCCCCTTTTTAAGACTCCTATTTAATGCCTGGGGATCAATTCCGGTTGACAGGGGTACTGCTGATTTTCAAGCTTTAAACAAAGCAGCAGACGTTCTTAATCAGGGACATTTTTTTGCAATTTCACCTGAGGGAACACGCACAAAAGATGGACGATTGATCCAGGCACATGCGGGTATGGTGGTCATCGCATTGAAAAGTAAAGCTACAATCATGCCTATTGTCCAATATGGTGGTGAAAAGTTTTCTGAAAACATCAAAAAACTACGCAGAACAAAAATAACAATACAAGTAGGCGCGCCATTCATTATTTGCCCAAGTAGAGCTTATCCAGATAGAAAAGAACGCCAGTTGATTGCAGATGAGATAATGTATCAAATA
>CAYOLB010000347.1:0-7048 GCA_964404675.1 uncultured Atribacterota bacterium
CGAAATACGGTTAGAGAAATTGGTTATACTCGTGCAAAATTTGGTTTTGATTGTGACACTATTGCTGTGTTAACTTCTATTGAAGAACAATCACCAGATATAGCCTTAGGCGTTAATTGTGCCTGGGAAACAAGGGAAGAGAAAAAGGTTCCGGAGAAAGACAAAATTGCCTCTACCGGGGCTGGAGACCAGGGGATGATGTTTGGTTATGCCTGTCGGGAAACGCCAGAATTAATGCCTCTTCCTATATCTTTAGCACATAAATTGACTCAGCGACTTTCTACAGTAAGAAAGAAAAAAATTATACCCTACTTAAGACCTGATGGAAAATCACAGGTTACAGTGCAGTACCTTAATGGAACACCTCAAAGGATTGAAGCTATTGTCATAGCTGCACAGCATCATCCTGATATAAAACTGGATATCATTAGAAATGATATAATAGAGAAGGTTATCAAAGAGGTTATTCCGGGAAAATACCTTGATAAAAACACCAAATACTTCATAAATTCTACCGGAAGATTTGTAGTGGGAGGCCCCCAGGCTGATACTGGAGTTACTGGACGCAAAATAATAGTTGATACTTATGGTGGGGTAGGAAGTCATGGTGGTGGCTGTTTTTCAGGTAAAGATCCTACAAAGGTGGATCGCTCTGGTAGTTATATTGCCAGATATATAGCTAAAAATATTGTTGCTGCCGGTATTGCTGACAAGTGTGAAATAGAAATTGCCTATGCGATTGGTGTTGCCAATCCGATCTCAATAATGGTGGATACATTTAAAACTGGTATAATACCACAATCCAAGATTATCGATTTAATTAGAAATCATTTTGATTTAAGACCTGCTGCAATTATCGAAAATCTTAAGTTAAAAAGACCCATATATAAAAAGACTGCTTCTTATGGCCATTTTGGAAGGGAATTAGAAGACTTTACCTGGGAAAAAACTGATAAAGTAGAGGAATTAAAGAAAGCTCTTTAATTGCAAATCATTTTTTCTAGGTTATTATAAATATCGGGAGGTATGCAAATGAATATAAAAGAACTGTTAAAACTGACAAATGATTTAGAAGCATCAGATTTGCACGTAACAGTAGGAGTTCCTCCTACTTTGCGAATTAACGGTTTTCTTTCTAAATTAGATTATCCTGAATTAACCGAAGATGTCGTTTGTGATATGCTTTATGGATTACTAAATAATGAACAAAAGAAAAAATTTGAAGAAATTAAAGAAATAGATTTCTCAGTTGAAGTAGCAGGCGTTGCTCACTTTCGTGTAAATATTTTTCAACATAGGCGTGGTATTGGTGGGGCATTTCGCTTAATTCCCGATAAAATAAAAACACTAAAAGAATTAGGTTTACCCGGAAGTCTGCAAGAATTTACAACAAAACCGAAAGGTTTGATCTTGATAACCGGGCCTACTGGAAGTGGAAAATCAACTACTATTGCCAGTTTGATTGACATTATTAATGAAAACCAAAGACTTCGTATTATCACTATCGAGGATCCTATTGAATTTATCCATAAACATAAGAATTGTATCATTGACCAACGGGAAGTTGGTATGCATACCCAGTCTTTTTCTTATGCCTTGAGAAGTGCTTTACGGGAGGACCCTGATGTAATTCTGGTTGGAGAAATGAGAGATTTAGAAACCATTGCAATGGCGGTTACTGCGGCTGAAACAGGTCATCTGGTATTTTCTACTTTACATACCAATAGTGCTGCTGAAACTGTAGAGAGAATAATCGATGTTTTCCCTGCACATCAACAAAGACAGATTCGCGTTCAGCTGGCAGAATCCCTGCAGGCAGTTGTTTCCCAAACATTACTTCCGAATATAGAACAGGTTGGCCGTGTACCTGTAGTTGAAATAATGAAAGCGACTCCTGCAATAAAAAATATTATACGTGAGGAGCGAATCCATATGATTCCTGCTACTATACAAGGTTCTCAAAAGCAGGGAATGCAGACTACAGACCAATGCCTGCGTGACTTGTACCGTAATCACATTATTACCAGGGAAGTGGCTTTATCGAAGGCGGTTGATACTGCTTTTGTAATTTCTCATTAATTATATAATAGAAAAGTTATTTTCATTAAATTTGACAGTAGGAGGGAAAATTGTGCTAAAAAAAAGTAGAAAAAGATTAGGGGAACTTTTACTGGATTATAAAATGATTACTGAGGATCAATTATCAAAAGCACTGAAAATACAAAAAGAAAAAAATAAAAGAATAGGAGAAACATTAACTGAGCTTAGGCTGGTAACACAGGATCAAATTAATTGGGTGTTGAGTAAACAACTGGACATTCCTTATGTGCAAATTGAGAAAGAACAACTGGATATAGAGTTGATAAAGAAATTTCCGGCATATTTAGTGAAAAACTACAACTTAATCCCTTTAATAGAAATCGAAGGGAAGGTCGTTGTTGCAATGGCTGATCCAACAGACCAGGAAGCTGTTGATAGAATCAGCAGCCTATACAATAACAATATTGATGTTGTTTTTGCATCATTTCAGAATATTGCTGAGATTATACAATATTTAAGAACTGAATATCCTAATCTTTGGAAATAATAATTATAATAACGCTACTCTAGTATAATTGAAAATAAGGAGAAAAGAATGGACTACAAAATACAGGATATTTTAATTATAGCAAAAGAAAAAGGTGCATCTGATGTTCATTTGAATGTAGGGATTCCTCCAATGTTACGCATAAATGGTAAGATGACTAAAAGCGAATTTCCAGTATTAACTAATGATAATGTTCACGGATTAATCTACAGCATCATTTCTGATAAACAAAAGGAAGATTTTCAAAAGGATAAACAGCTTGATTTTTCCTATGAGATAGAAGATGTTTCACGTTTTCGTATTAATATTTTTAGGCACAGGCTAGGGGAAGCAGCTGTTATTAGGTTAATTCCAACCGAAATATTATCAGTAGAACAACTAGGACTACCAAACGTCATAACTACCTTAACAGATAAAGAAAAAGGAATTGTATTGGTTACCGGACCAACTGGCAGTGGAAAATCTACAACTCTAGCTGCCTTGATTGATATTATTAATACAAAGCGATATGAACATATTATTTCAATTGAAGATCCTATTGAATTTATCCACCAGCATAAAAATTGCGTAATATCCCAAAGAGAAATTGGTGAGCATACCGACTCTTTTGCAAGTGCATTAAGGGTGGCATTAAGAGAAGACCCGGATGTCATTTTAGTTGGAGAAATGCGGGATTTAGAAACTATTTCTATGGCTCTAAGAGCTGCAGAAACAGGACATTTAGTATTTTCAACATTACATACTAATAGTGCTGCTGACACTATTGAAAGAATGATCAATGCATTTCCGGCACATCAGCAAGCTCAAGCACGCATGCAGGTTTCCGGTACTATTGAGGCGGTTATAGCTCAGACCCTTATTCCCACCGCAGACGGACTTGGCAGGGTAGCAGCGGCAGAATTAATGTTGGCAACTCCAGCTATTCGTAATCTGATTAGAGACGAAAAAATTTATCAAATTCCTTCCACAATCCAAATTAGTAGGAAAATTGGAATGCAAAGTCTGGATCAATCTCTGAAGGATTTATTAATGCAAGGGAAGATTACCAGAGAATCGGCCATTAAGAAAGCAATCAATAAGAATGCATTTATTGAATATGCTGGTTTATAATTAATTTGCATTAATTTTTTTGACTTTTTGCAATATATTATATAAAATATCATGGAAAATAAAAATAATATAAAAATAGCCAGAAATAAAAATATAGGTTTACGGGAAAGTAAATTACTCTTTTTTTGGGTAATTGAATAACAACCCGTAGTAATTTTAACTAGTAAGTCTAAAAATCTATACGCTAAACGCGTTAAAGGAAAGAGTTGAATGGTTGTTTAGACCATTAAGCAGGGTGGCACCGCGAAAATGATTTCGTCCCTGATAATATTAAAATATTATCAGGTTTTTTTGTTTATGAATAAGTTTTAAATTTTTACACTCTTTTGATATTAGATGTGTTGTAAAGGAGTTTGTCGTGTTTTTATCAAGAGCGCCAAAAGGGACAAGTGATGTATTACCTTCTCAAATTGATTATTGGTATTATGTCGAGAATATCATAAAAGAGGTCTTGATAGCATATGGTTATCGGGAAATCAGGACACCAGCTTTTGAACATACAGAGCTGTTTATCCGAGGTATTGGTGAAACAACCGATATTGTCAATAAAGAAATGTTTACATTCCAGGATAGGAAAGGACGTAGTTTAACTTTACGCCCGGAAGGCACTGCTCCGGTAGTGAGGGCATTTTTAGAACATAATATGAGTAGAGAAAATCCCTTAGTTAAACTGTTTTATTTGGGCAACATGTTTAGATGCGAAAAGCCTCAGGCAGGTCGTTATCGTCAATTTAACCAATTTGGTCTGGAGGCAATAGGGTCCCAGTCAGCACTAATTGATGCTGAAATTATCCAGGCTTCTCTGGCAATTTATCAAAAAATTGGTCTGAATAATCTAAAACTGATTATTAATAGTGTTGGCTGCCGTGAATGTAGGCCAAAATATTTAAAGGCATTAAAAGAATATTTTCGGGATAAAAAAGAATTGTTATGCTCTGATTGCCGAGAGCGATATGATAAAAATCCATTGAGAATACTGGATTGTAAAAAAAAGCAATGCCAGAAACAGATTAAGAATAGCCCCACTATATTTGATTATTTATGTGAGGATTGCAAGAAGCATTTTCAAAAATTGAAAGAGCATCTAGATGCCCTTGAGATTGATTACTTTGTTAATCCATTATTGGTACGAGGATTAGACTATTATACAAAGACTGCCTTTGAAATAATTTCCGGTGAATTAGGCTCCCAAAATGCCGTAGGAGGTGGGGGCAGATATGATTATCTTGTAGAGGAATTAGGTGGTAAGCCTACGCCTGCTGTTGGATTTGCAGCTGGCATAGAAAGGATTATTGCTACTATGGAAAAACAGGGGGTAAGAATACCTTCCTGGGAGGGCATAAAAGTATTTGTTGCTACTATTAGTCCAGAAGATTATCCTGTTTCTCTAAAGATTATCAAGGATTTAAGAACAAATGGTATAAGTGCCGAGATGGATTTTCTAGAAAAGAGCCTAAAAGCACAAATGAGATTTGCAAATAAATTAAATGTCTCCTATGTATTGATAATAGGCGGGGAAGAATTAAAAGAACAAAAAGTTACCATTAAAAAAATGGCTAGCGGAGACCAGGAAATAATCAATGTAAATCAAATTTTGCCTTACATTAAAAAAAATAGTGTATTTAAACAGAACAAATAAAAATTTCTGAAAGCTAACCGATTTTGAGGGTGTTATATTTACTAATGAGGAGGACCATTAACTAATGATAGATATTACTATATCAGATGTTGGACAGCATGATGGGGAAGAAGTATGTATTAAAGGCTGGCTCTACAATCAACGCTCCAGTGGAAAAGTAAAATTCATGATTATCCGTGATGGAACTGGATTTTTACAGGGTACCTTGGTTAAAAATGAGATGGAAGAAAAATATTTTAATCTATTGGATGAGATTAACTATGAATCTTCCATCATAGTAGAGGGACTTGTAAAAAGAGAAAAAAGAGCACCCAGTGGTTATGAGTTATTGGTAAAAACAATTGCTGTTGTGCATAACGCAGAAAAAGATTATCCTATATCACTTAAAAAACACGGTGTTGGTTTCTTGATGAATTATCGCCACCTCTGGATGAGAACTCAAAGGCAAAATGCCATTTTAAGAATACGCACTGAAATTGTAAAAATCATTCATGATTTTTTAAACCGGAAGGGTTTTTACCTGATTGAGTCACCTATTCTGACACCGGCAGCCTGTGAAGGAACTACTACATTATTTGAAACAGATTATTTCGGGGACAAGGCTTATTTAACTCAAAGCGGGCAACTTTATAATGAAGCCTCTGCCATGGCTTTTGGTAAAGTCTACTGTTTTGGGCCAACATTCAGGGCTGAAAAATCGAAGACCAGAAGACATTTAATGGAATTCTGGATGGTTGAACCAGAGGCAGCATATTTTGATTTCCAGGATAATAACAAATTGCAGGAAGAGATGATTGTCACTATTGTTAAACATGTTCTTGAGAAATGTTCCCTGGAATTAAAATATTTAGAGAGGGATACCGCAGCATTAGAGTGCATAGAATCTCCTTTCCCATACCTTTCTTATGATGATGCTATCAAAATAGTGCAAAAGGAAGGTAGCCAGACACAATGGGGGGATGATCTAGGTGGAGAAGATGAGACTATAATTTCAAGCCATTATAAAAAACCGGTTTTTATTCATAATTTCCCAACAAAATGTAAGGCTTTTTACATGAAACCTGATCCAGATAGACCAGAGACTGTGCTGGGTGCTGATTTAATAGCCCCTGAAGGTTTTGGTGAAATAATTGGAGGAGGCCAGCGGATTGATGACTACCAGTTAATCAAAGAAAGGATAAAGGAGCATAATCTACCGGAAGAAGACTATCAATGGTATATAGATTTAAGGAAATACGGCTCTGTTCCACATTCAGGTTTTGGTCTGGGAATTGAACGAACCGTTGCCTGGATTTGTAACCTTCCGCACATCAGGGAAACAATACCTTACCCAAGGATGTTAAATAAAATTTATCCATAAAATAAAACAGTATGAAGTATACCGTATAACCTATACCGTTCTTCTTTTATTCCCTCCCCCTTGAGGGAGGAGGGAAATAATCAGATTTTTTCCGATGGGATAGGGGAAATTTTAATGAAATTTATTTTTGTATTTCACTGAAAACTATAAACTGATAACCTGATCTTTAATCTCCTCTCCATTGAGGTGGAAATTAATCTATATAATCTCCTCCCCCTTGAGGGGGGGGAGGATTAAGGTGGGGGTGAAGATGACAAGAGGTAGGAAATATATGATGATTTTTATCAGTTGACCGAAAAACTTTATTTATTTTGTGTATTGTATTTTTATTTGTATTAAATCGCAATACGCA
>CAYOLB010000348.1:0-42705 GCA_964404675.1 uncultured Atribacterota bacterium
AGAAGATAAAAGCAAATTCATTAATGAAGCAGAGGGTTACTATAATGATGTTATCCCTGATGCAAGAGGCGAAGCCGTCGAGATTACTAAAAAAGCAGAAGGTTATAAAATCGAGAGAATTAGAAAGGCTGAAGGTGATGTGGCAAAGTTTAACCAGATTCTAAAGGAATATCAAAAAGGGAAAGAAGTAACAAAGTACCGCTTGTATATTGAAACCATGGAATCAATTTTGCCTGGTATGAACAAATTTATTATGGAAAACAGTGATGACGAGGGTTTACTGAAATTTTTACCCCTTAATGAACAATCATGGCAGGACGCACCGGGGAAGGAGGTTGTTCAATAATGAAAAAGAATTTATTTTTAGTTATCTTAATCCTGTTAATCCTCATTGCTAATTTTTCCTTATTTGTTGTTGATGAGACTAAACAAGCTATTATTCTACAATTTGGTAAACCGATAAAGGCAATTCAGGAAGCAGGATTATACATTAAAATCCCCTTCATTCAAAATGTGGTTTTATTTGAAGGAAGACTTCTTATTTATGATGCACAGCCAACTGAGATTATTACCCGTGATAAGAAAACCCTGATTCTTGATAACTATGCCCGCTGGAAAATTGAAGACCCATTGCTTTTTCTGCAAACCGTAAGAGATATTAATGGAGCCCAGGCCCGCCTGGATGATGTTATCTATTCCGAACTCAGGGTAGATTTGGGAAAATTTGACATGAGTGAGATTGTTTCCCAAAAAAGAACCGAGATTATGCAAACAGTTACCGAGCGAAGCAACGAAAAATCAATGGAATATGGGATTAACATTGTTGATGTCAGGATAAAACGTGCAGACCTACCTACTGAAAATGAACAGAACATCTTTGCCAGGATGGAGGCAGAGCGGGAAAGAATTGCCAAGCAATACCGTGCCGAAGGAAGAGAAGAGGCTGCAAAAATTGTTGCGGAAACCGAGAGAGAAAAGACTGTTATTTTAGCTGAAGCTTATAAAGAAGCGCAAAATTTGCAGGGTGAAGGAGAAGCTGAATCAATTAGAATCTATGCTGAAAGCTTTAATCAGGACCCACAATTTTACCAATTCTTAAGAACACTGGAATCTTATGAAAACAGTTTTAGTGACAGTACCACTATTCTACTCTCACCTGATAATGAATACATCAAGTATATTAATCAAATAACGGTTGATGAGTAATTAAAGGCTCTAGATAAGATGGGTCTTTCGAATTTCTAAATCTTCAAAGCAGAAAATTGTTCGAAAGACCTACTATTTATTTATAACAGTGAATATCATACCCACATAGAAGGCGGCTTTAATAGCCTTCTTCGAGGTTAATCTTATTTTTCGGCGCTTCTCCATAGAATATTCGGGAAATATTGTGATAGACAGATAGAATATTTTCTTCAATAGCCTTATCACTATAACCAGCATTGTGAGGTGTCATAATAATATTTGATAATTCATGAAAAGGATATTTGCTGGGCAATATTTCACGATGGTTTTTATCAGGATATTGATACCAGGTATCTATAGCTGCACCTTCAAGAGTACCATTTTTTAAATTCTGGTACAATGCTTTTTCATCAACAACCTTCCCCCTACCAATATTAATAAGGTACTTCCCTTTCATCTTTTTTAAGATATTTTCATCAATCATATTTTCAGTGCTATCAGTAAGAGGCACAGCTATTATTATAAAATCTGATTTTTCAATAACATATTCTAATTGCTCATAATTGCCTAGAAAAGTTAACCCATATTTTTTATCTATTTTTTCTTCTCTCTGAAAAGAACGTTTAATAGCATAAATATTCATTCCGAATGACAATGCCCTTTTGGCAATTTCCAACCCGATAGAACCAAAGCCAATAATGCCTAAATTTTTTCCATGGAGCTGTATTGTAGGTTCTTTGGTAATAAAACCATGCCATTTCCCTTGTCTCAGATCTTTATCATTGTTAACCAAATTTTTGGCCAGTGCTAATAACAGGCAAATGGCATGTTCAGAAACAGCATGATTATTACCATGTGTGTTACATACAGTTATATTGGGAAATTTTTTAAAAGCATCTAAATATACTTTGTCCACTCCTGCAAAGGGTATTTGAAAAAGTTTCAAGTTCTTTGCAATTCTAATGTCTTCTTCTGTTAAATCTCCTCCCACAATAATCTCAGCTTTGCTAATTTGTTTTTTCTGTTCATCTTTTTCTGGGGCTAAAAAAATTAAATTAAGTGGCAACTGACCTTTTTTATTGAATTTTTCTAACATTTCTAACCAATAATCCTGACTGACCATTTTACTTATTATTAGAACATTCATTCTTTTACTCTTTTTTTGACCATTTATTTTTTTTGAATTCTGTAAATATTTCCGTGCAGCTACAATATGCTTGCACTCTAAATTCCATTTTTTGCAATGGTTTTGGAAATCATAGCAATCGCATTCCGGGACTTCCAGATTAACATGGTAAATGTTATTATTATCTTTATTTCTAACTAAGAATATATCCCCTTCTCGGGAAACATCCAGATTGTTTGCAGCCATTGCCCTACTATTCTGTTCTTCCTGAACCAATAACTTCCTTGCTAGATTATCAGCCAATTTATTTTCTTCTCTTCGATTCCAGATAAAAAAAACAGGAGCCTTAATCTCATTTAATAGTTCCTGTATTCTCTGATAAAGAGCAACAATTTTATTATTTCTTACCTTAAACTGTTTATTCAGTTGTTTTACTACTAACTGACTATCACAATAAAATTCAATTTTTTCTGCAGGAATATCTCTAACTTCCTCTAAGCCTTTGATTACAGCATGGTATTCAGCTATATTATTGGTTCCTTTCCCAACAATTTCATTAACTTTTTTAACCAGACTACCATCTTTATAAATAACGACACCTATAGCCATTTTACCAGGATTTGGTATACAGGAACCATCTACTCGTACCAATAATTTTGACATAATTCTCCTCTTTTTTAACAGTAAAAAATCAATACAATTCTTTTCTAAGTAATTGTTTTAACTGTTCCACTTGACTGGCAACTAATACTTGTTTTTTGTCTATATAATAATCAATCCAGGCACCTACCTCAAAACGGAATAGTATTACCTTTTTACCATGATTTAGGGCTAATGCTATTTCTGAGATTGTTCCAGCCATACCTGGTAAGGCAATAACAATATCACTGCTTAAAATATTAATAACATTTCTTGCTAGGCCCATTCCAGTTACAATTGGGATATCAATATACTGAGATACAGAATTAGCATTGTCAGATGGTAAAACTCCCACTGTAATCCCACCGTTTTCTCTGGCACCTTTGGCTGTAGCCTCCATAACTCCGGAAGGTCTCCCGCCATTCAACAATACCCAGCCTTCCAGAGCAATCATCTTCCCGATTTGATAGGCATATATTTCTTCATCATTGTCAACAAAGTGTGCACCACCCATAACACCAATTATTATTTTCTTTATAATATTATCCTCCGTTTATACTATCTTTAATATCTCTAAATCATAGTATAAAACAAATGAGATATTTAATTTTATGTATATAATATTATATAATTAATTTAATTACAAAATTATCCAAATTATTTCCTAAAATCTGCTAGATGTAATATTTGACATTTTTTCATAAACAGCTAAAATGTTATAATTGAGAATGGAATTTAAATAAGTATTTTTTCAAAACATGAAAATTTCTATTTCTCAATTAGTGAGGGGTTTTTAAATATGGATAAAAGAATACAATATGCCTTTGAGAATTCAGAGGTATTAAAATGGCCTAAACAACTACTCTCTTCCTTTGGGTCATCTGAGGTACATTATCATGTGTTAACTGAGCCAGTCTACCAGGAGTTTACCAAGGGTGTTAGTGAGACAGTTGTCAGAGAGGGAAAAGTAAGCTGGTACAGGCCACAGTTATTAACGCCAGACTATATTCTTAGAATCGAGGGGTTCAGTGATGAGGCAAGAAGTGCCTTTTCATCCCTGGCCAATGAAATGCCTGATATAGCAAGTATTTTATATCGTTTTCAATTTAAAAGAGAAGTTGATTCTATGAATTTCGTCAGTGGGAGCTTGGAGTCAGTCGCTGATAAGGTCTCAAGAGATATTGACAAAAGAGGCGACAATCTATCTGCAGTTATAAAAGGCGTTGGAGACTTGTGGGATATTTCTCTTTCAAAATTTATTCTTGATATGATGACCAGAAGTGCCCGACAATCCCAATTTCCTGAACTTCGAAAAAGAGGTTTGATTTCCTATAATCGATTTGGGCAACAGGTAGTCTCCAAAGATAACAGCGGGATTCCTATTGTGGCCAGGAGAGAGATTGAAGCCATGTTTGAAAAGGTCAAAAACGGAGAAATAGAACCAAAAGACCTAAAAGGAGAATTGGATAGATGGGGTTTATTTGAAATATATCAGGATCGCTTTTTTGACCTGTTTAAAAGGAGGTAGGTAATTGTGTCTCATATTAAATCAGCATTGGAAATAGCTTTGGAAAAATCAAAAAAAATTAATAAATTAAGTCCACAAGAATTATCTGAGATAAAGCAAGAGAAAAAAATTGATAGTATTCTGGCTAAATATTACAAGAATCAGATTGAATCAGATGAGTTATGGAAAGTTCTAAAGGGTTTTTCAAATAAACTCTTAATTAAGGCTCAAAATAATTTTATACAGTCTTTATCCTTTCAGAGCAACGACTATGAAATTGAAAAAAGAAAAAACGGAATACTGGCTATTGAAAACTTGAAGGAAGATAATCAGTCATCAAATATAGAAATATACCTTGAACAGTTAAAAAATATAAGGGATGAATTCCAAAAAAACAAAGAAAAGATAATTGAAAATTTGAAAGAAGAATTAGAAAGAGACCCTCAGAAAAGGCTACAGACCTTGCAGCAAGGAAATCAGATTGTAATAAAACAGTTAAGCTTGGAAGAGGCATTGGAACAAAATACCCAATTGAAACAAAACCTTAATCATTTTGAGAAACAATTAAAAGAAAAATTCAATCTGGTTAAAGAAAAATTGAGTGAAATTATTAATGAATAAATAATAAGCAAATATTACACCCGTAATGATGGTGTGATATTTGCTTATTTAATTCTTCTTTACTATTTAGAAACTATTTATTACTACTATGGTAAATCAATAATCTGAATATCTCTGGGATGGATAACAGAATAAGTAATACTGATTTCACTCTTTTCCTGGGGTTCAAGTAAGACTTCCCACATCCAGACCCCTTCTTTATCTTCCCAATTTTTTACCTGAGGCTCTTTACTAATCTTATCAATATTCACCTGGATTCTATCATCCTCAGAAACGGGCATATTTTCGAAAGTATGGCATAATGATTGTATATCCTGGTAATTTTCAATTGTAATTTTATATTCATACTTTGTTGCAATTTTTGAGGAAGGTATAGTCGCAATCAATGTTTCATCCCTAAATTTTTTAACCAATTCCCTTTTAACTTTTAGGTTTTCTGCAATACCTAAAGAAACATCAAAATCATTTCCCGGAGGTATATAGCCTATTGATGTATTCCCGGTAAATCCCCCTTCTATAAATATGTTCATTTCGCCTGGTAGTAAGGGAATATCCAAATTATTATCAACATATACATTAAAATACACAAAAGAACTCTTTCTCGGATAAGCCCTGTAATTAAACTGGCCATTCAATTTATCTTCAGATATAAAAACTTTTTCTTGGCTGCTTCCTGATGGGATAGAAACACTTTGGGGAATTTTATAGGTAACACTTGTTCCTTTATACTCAACAGGTATCAATTGTTCTTCTTCTTCGATAACAATATCTTCAGAAACTGCATCATATTCTCCCCGGGCAAACATAGGCAACATTTCTACTGATTTTTGAATATTTTCGTCAATCTTGTAAGGCCTCAAAAACCAGGGATCTATTGGAGGCAATTGTCCTGATACAGTTGGTCTGGCTGTGGATAAGGAAATTTGTACATTTTCCCAATCTATTCCTGTTGATTGGCCAATAAGTGCATAAGTCACTATTGCAATTTTATCATTCTTCAGGTCTGTTTTTATATCATAAACAGGACGCCAATTTATCCCATTATTTAATAGATAAGATACCAGAATACTTACATTGGTTTTTTGATATACTTCTAAATCCAAACCTATAACTTTTTTTGTCTCTCTTTGTTCATTGGAAATTTGCTGGAGTCTTTTCTGTAAAAGAGCCACTTTGTCTTGATAAGATTCTATTTGAAAATCCTGGTTTAAAAGCTGTTCGTAATTTACACTTAATTTCTTATCTAAGAAATTATAAATTGCTTCAAGCTGTTCTGTGGAAGGTATGGTATTTGTTGAATCCTGTTTTGTTCTTTGTTCTTGGAATAAATAAATAATTGAATTTAAAAATTCTTTCTTATCTTGCAGGCTATTCTTTTGCATAGTGATAATCCTTATCTTTTTTTCTAGTTCCTTAATTTCGTCCTGCAATTGTTTTATTCTGATTGATTGTTCTTCCTCAACATACAATGTTTCAACACTGACTCCTTTAATCTTTGCCAATTCATTATTATTGTCTTCCAATTCTGCCTTGATTGTTTTTTCATCGAATTTCTCCAAAATATCATCAATGACAACACGATAAAGACCACTATCCAGCCCTATGAGGGCTTGCCTTGTCAACATGGCAGAATTAGGATAGATATAAACATGTTTGATTTTTGAACCTGTACTAATTTCTTGCTGTAAAACAGTACATGTAAAAGAAAAAAATAACATCAGAATAAGCGCATAAAATGTAATATTTTTTATCATCCTCATATTTTATAACACCTTCCCCTTAGACAGTTTTAACCTCTAATCTTGATAATTAAGTAGTTTTGTGTTATACAACCAAAAGCTAAAATATTATTATATCCTTGATTATAGATTTTTAGATTACTTCTTTATTTCTCCTTAATATTATATTTCTCCCCTGACCTTAAAAAAGATTATTGCGAAATCTTCTATCATTCTGTTTATTTCATTCCTAGCAATCTGGTTTATTTCTCTTTCATCACAAACTCCCAGTACCTCATCACTCCAGATCTCATAGTTTTCATAATTTCCTGCCTTGCACTCAATAAAATACGCAATCGTGTTGTTTTCTCCAGATATCCATACTCTAAACCAGATGCTGCCAACTTTTTTTACCTTTTCTTCTTCCTGGAAGATTGATGATTCTTCAGAACTAATTTCTTGGTATTCAATCCCACTAAAATTATTTTTATATCTCAATTTGGCATAATCAGTAAGGTCATCACTGTTTAATCCAATTAAAGCAGCACGCTCACCCTGTACTTTTACATAAATATAACCAAAACTCTCTATCTCTGAAAAATCGCCATATAGTATATCTGTAATGCTTTTTTGTGCACTGACAATACAAGTAACAGAAAAAACCAACATCAATAGCATTGCCATAAAAATAATGAACTTTTTTAACATTTTAATACCCTTCTCCCTAAAAAAAATGATTCTGCTGCAATATCTCTCAACATATCACCCTTTAAAGAGGTTCCCAATCCTCATATTCTTGTTATTGTGAGCAATATATGAAAATTGGGAACAAAAAATTATCTTTATTTGATATTACTGTGATTTTTGGCAATAACATCTGCAAGCTGATTTAGTTTTTCAAAATCTTCTTCTCGAGGATTGCTTTTAACCATGGTTGTTGGCAATAATTCTACTTTTAGATTTTTTAACAATTGAAGAATATCCTCTTCCATCTTGCTTCCCCATCCAAAAGAACCAACAATTCCAGCATATTTTGCCTTTGGTTTTAAGATATTGCAAAGGTAAGCAGCATATACCACTTGAGGATGAGGACCAGTTAATACTGTAGGAGATGCCAGAATAATTGTTGCAGCATCAACTAAGGATATTGCCAGTTTTCCAATATCAGTATAATTTAAATGATATGGAGTCACATCTATATCTCTTTTAATCAGCTGATCCATTAGATAATAGACCATTTTTTCTGTACTTCCGTGCATAGAAATATAGGGTATTATGACTTCATTTCTAACCTTGTCTGACACCCAATCCTGGTAAGCACTTAAAATAAACTCAGGTTTTTTATAAAGAGGACCATGACTGGGAGCAATTATTTTAATCGGAATTTTCTGTAATTTATCCAGGTAGCCATTAATCATATGTCTAAAAGGCATCATTATTTCAGCATAATACCTTTTAGCAGCATGATAGATATTGGCATTGTCTTCTGACCACAATTTACTGGTAGCAAGGTGAGAACCTAAAAAATCACAGGTAAACAATATCCTTTCTTCAGATAGATAAGTAAGAAAAGTTTCTGGCCAATGAACCCATGGAGCAAAAATAAACTGGAATTTCTTGTTTCCAAATTGAAAGATCTGGCCATCTTCAATCTCATAGAAATTTTTGTCCTCCAAATGCAATTCATCAATTAACAAACCCTTGCATTTTTGGTTGGTAACAACACGGCATTCTGGATATATTTGTAATACATCTTTTATGCAACCTGCATGATCCTGTTCGGCATGTTGGGCAATGATATAACTTATTTTTTCTACTTTTGCCTCTTTGATGTTTTGAAAAAATTCTTCCTTCTTGGCAGGGTCTACAGTATCTATAAGAAGGCCTTCATTTCCATTTTTAATTAAAAAAGAATTATAACTGGTTCCATCAGGCAAAGGTATTAATTCATCAAAAATCCTACGATTCCAATCAATAGAACCAATCCAATAAATCTCATCTGTAATCTTTCTAACGGTCAAGACTATTCCTCCTTTTCAAACTCATCTTTGCTGGCACCGCATAAAGGGCAAACCCAGTCTTCAGGTAAATCTTCAAAAGAAGTTCCAGGTTCAATATCTGATTCCGGGTCTCCCTTTTCCGGGTCATAGATATAACCACAAACAGTACATCTATATTTATCCATCTTTATCCCCCCTTTCAAATATTAATTTCTATTTTATTATTTATAATCTATTATAGGTTAATTTTGAAATTTATTCATCTTTTCTTTTAATAACTCAAGAACCAAATCGGGTTGAGCCCTTCCTTTGGTATAACGCATTACCTGACCCACCAGATAATTTACTGCTTTTTCTTTTCCATCCTGATAATCCTGAACTGATTGCAAATTTTCTTTAATAACTCTTGCAATAATACTGTCAATTTCATCCTTATTGCTTATCTGGGTTAGGCTATGTTTTTTTACTAAATCGGAAGCGCTTTGTCCAGTGTTAAACATCTCCTCAAAAATGGTCTTGGCAATCTTCCCACTTATTATATTATTATCAATTAATTGCAACAATTCGACCAACCTTGAAGCTGAAATGGGACTGGCACTAATATCAATATTTTCTTCACCTAAATACCTTAATAACTCTCCTAAAATCCAGTTTGTGAGCTTTTTATATTTGCGGTAATCATGAGCTGCTTCTTCAAAGTAATCACCCAATGACTTTATTTCCACCAAACGATTGGCATTATACTCAGAGAGTCCATAATCTTTAATAAATCTTCTCTTTCTATCTACAGGCAATTCAGGTAAGCTATTTTTAATTTCATCTACCCAGGAATCCCTAATTCTTAGCGGCAATAAATCCGGTTCTGGAAAATAACGATAATCATGAGCGTCCTCTTTACTCCGCATGGAAATTGTTTTATTACTACTTTCATCCCAGCGTCTTGTTTCTTGAATTACTTTTTCACTATTTTCAATTAATTTCCTCTGCCGTATTATTTCATAATCTAGGGCTCTTCTTATTGCCCTAAATGAATTCATGTTTTTTACCTCGGTTTTTACTCCAATCTGGCCAGATTCTGGATCCCTGATAGAAATATTGGCATCACACCTCATGGAACCGCGTTCTAAATTCCCATCACATACACCGAGGTATTGAACAATACTTCTTAGATTTTGAAGAAAAATAATTGCCTCTTCAGATGAACGTAAATCAGGCTTGGTGACAATTTCTAATAAAGGGATAGAGCAACGGTTATAATCCACTAACGAATCAACAATCTGCCCATTTTCTTCAATATGGACTAACTTACCCGCATCTTCTTCCATATGTGCTCGGTTAATGCCAATTTTTCTTTTTTCTCCTGTTTCTACAACTTCTAGTTCAAGAAACCCTTCTTCTGCTAAGGGCAAATCATATTGAGAAATCTGGTAAGCCTTTGGTAAGTCAGGATAAAAATAATTTTTCCGGTGAAAGATATTTGTGTTATTTATTCTACAATTTAAAGCAATGGCAGTTTTTGTAGCTAATTCTACTGCCTTTCTATTAAGGACCGGTAGACAGCCAGGCAAACCTAGACAAACAGGACAGGTATTGGTATTAGGCTCTTTATCAATATAATCTGTACTGCAATGGCAAAATAATTTTGTTTTCGTTAATAACTGAACATGGATTTCCAACCCTATTACTATATCATCTTGCATGTTAAACTCCATTCTCTTATTATCATATAATTACAATTGTCTTTAAGATACCTTCTTTAATATTAAATAAAGAAAATTTCCTAATTCAATTTATTTCGATATTTTATAGTGAACTCATTTTTTTAAATTCAGGTCTGGTAAAATGGCTCTCAAGATTATAGGCAGTTCTTAAAATTTTATCTTCCCCAAATGCCTTTCCTATAATTTGAAGCCCAATTGGCAAATTATTATTTTTTGTAAACCCACAATTAATTGATAGACCAGGTAATCCTGCCAGATTAACCGGCATAGTATAAACGTCTGTTAAATACATAGTTAAGGGATCATCAATTTTTTCACCAATCTTAAAAGCAGGTATAGGTGATGTGGGACATAAAAGCAAATCAAATTTTTTAAATACCTCGTCAAAATCTTTTTTAATCAAAGTTCTGACTTTTTGCGCTTTTAAATAATAGGCATCATAATATCCTGAACTCAGGGCATAAGTACCTAACATTATCCTTCTAATTACCTCCGGTCCAAAAGCAGTTGTTCTCGTTTTTTTATACATCTCTTCTAAATCATTATCCTCATCAATTCGTAAACCATACTGAATCCCATCAAATCTTGCCAAATTTGAACTTGCCTCAGCCATAGCAATAAGATAATATGCGGGCAAGGCATATTCTATGTTTGGTAGAGATACTTCTTCTACTTTTCCACCCAATTCAGAAATTTTATCAATGGCATTGAGTACTGCATCTTTTACCTCGGCATTTAATCCCTGTTCAAAAAACTCACGTGGAATACCAAATGTTAAATCTGAAATATCCTCCCGACAGGCAGCGAGGAAATCAGGTACCTGTATTTTTGCTGAGGTGGAATCATTTTCATCATGGCCACATATTATATTCATCATTAGTGCTGCATCTTTAACGCACTTTGTTAATGTTCCTACCTGGTCCAGAGAAGAAGCATAAGCAATAACCCCATAGCGAGATACTCTTCCATAAGTAGGCTTCATCCCTACAACTCCACAAAATGATGCAGGTAATCTGATAGAACCTCCAGTATCTGTTCCTAAAGCTACCAATGCTTCATTTGCGGCAACGGCAACTGCCGAACCACCACTGGAACCTCCAGGAACGCGAGTAACATCCCAGGGATTTAATGTCGTCTGATATGCTGAATTTTCATTGGAAGAACCCATTGCAAATTCGTCCATATTGGTCTTACCAATAATAATAGCACCAGCATCCTTAATTTTTTTAATCACAGTTGCATCATAAGGTGGAATAAATCCCTTTAGAATTTTGGATGCACAGGTTGTTTCAATACCGTTGGTACAAATAATATCTTTTACTGCTATCGGAAGCCCGGCTAATGGAGGTAGTTCTTCCCCATTTTTTACCATGAGATCAATCCTTTTTGCTTCTATTAATGCCCTTTCTTTATTAATACTTAAATATGCCTTCAACTTTTCGTCAGTCTTATCAATTTGCAAAAAGATATCATTTATCACCTGCTCAACTGATATCTCTTTTTTACGAACCATTTTAATAAAGTCAGTTCCTCTTAACTCATTCAATTGCAATTCAATTTCCTCCCGTTTTTCTAAGCATGACAGGTATATTGCCTTTACTTGATTATCATAATATTTTTGGGACTCTAAAATAACCATCTTTGCTATATTTGGTTAAATCCATGACTGTTTTTTGGGGCAACGAAGGTCTGGGTATATCTTCATGGAATGAATTAGTCGTATGCAAAATTTGAGATGTGGGCTCTACATTTTCAGTATTTAATTCATTTAATTTGTTAAAATATGATAAAATATCGTTCAGTTGTTTTAAAAATGTTTTCTTCTGGTCTTCATTCAATTCTAATTTTGCCAATTTCGCTACATATTCAACATCTTTTTCACTAATCATCTTTTTAGTCATAAAAATAATTCCTCCAACTATATTATACAGCTAGGTTTTTTTTAGCATGTTTTTAAAATCATTTTCTTCTAATATATTGATACCTATTTCTTTTGCCTTTTGGTATTTTTGGCCTGGATCCTTACCTAAAATAAGGTAATCTGTATTTTTTGTCACGTTACCGGTAACCCTTCCACCCAATCGTTCTATTTCTTTTGTTGCTTCATCCCTGGTAAAGCTCTCCAGACTACCGGTTAATACAAATTGTATTCCTTCCAAAGTCTGTTTTTTTTGTATATTTTCTTGAGAACTTAGATTGACACCAGCCTTTTCAAGCTTTCTAATAATCTTAAGATTCTCATCTTTCTTAAAAAATAAAACAATACTCTCAGCAATCTTTGGACCTATCTCTACTATATTAACAAAATCATCTTCTTTCATATTTTTTAAATCTAATAAGTTGTTAACTCTTTTGGAAAGTAGTTTAGAGGCATAACTCCCTACATAGCGAATACCTAAGGCATAAATCAAATTAGGTAAAGGTCTATTTTTACTATTATTTATTGCCCTTAAAATATTATCCGAAGATTTTTCAGCCATTCTGTCTAATTTTGACAATTCTTCTTTTTTTAAATAATACAAATCTCCAAAATCTTTGATTAATCCTTTATCTACTAATTGCTCAATAAGTGCAGTCCCCAGACCATCAATATCCATAGCCCCTCTAGAAACAAAATGCTTAATTCGCTCTTTTACCTGTGCAGGGCATGATATATTGTTACATCGGGAAGCTACTTCACCTTCTAGTCTTATTACTTCTGAACCACAAACGGGACATTTTTCAGGCATATTAAATATTTTTTCTTTCCCGCTACGTTTTTCTTTGATAACTTTAACTACCTCAGGGATAATTTCACCAGCTTTTTGAATTAAAACTGTGTCTCCAATTTTTATATCTTTCCTTCTTATTTCATCTTCATTGTGCAAAGTAGCCCTTTGCACCTTTGAACCAGAAATAATGACTGGATCCAGTAAAGCAACGGGTGTTAAGGTTCCTGTCCTTCCTACTCCTACTATGATATCCCTGATCACAGTTGTCATTTGTTCTGGTGGGAATTTAAAAGCAATTGCCCAACGAGGGCTCTTTGAAGTTGAACCAAGCTCTTCCCTTAAACTCAATTGATTAAGCTTTATAACCATCCCATCAATTTCATAATTTTGTTCATTTTTTTTGTTTTCCCATGTTTTACAATAATTGATAGCTTCTTCAATATCCTGGCACTCCTTGATATGGGGATTAACCTTAAAACCAGCGCTTTTTAAAAAATTTAACACTTCCAGATGAGTTCTGAAATTAGATCCATCCGGAAAAATTGCTTGATAAATAAAGGTATCCAGCTGACGTTGAGCGGTTATTGACGGATCTAATTGGCGTACCGAACCAGCAGCAGCATTCCTGGGATTTGCAAATAAATTTTCTTCTTGCTTATCTCGTTTTTGGTTCAGTTTTTTAAAACTTTCTTTGTTCATATAAACCTCACCATAAACTTCAACTCTTTGTATATTATCAAATTTTATTAATCTAAGAGGGATACTATTAATAGTTCTCAAATTTTGGGTTATATCTTCACCGACAAATCCGTCTCCCCTTGTTGCACCACGCTGAAGGATACCGTTTTCATACACCAAGGCTATCGCCAGCCCATCTATTTTTAATTCAACAATATAATTAAAAAATTGGTGTGGAAATTGTTTTTTAATCCTTGTATCAAAATCCGTTAATTCTTTATCAGAAAAGGCATTAGATAAACTCAACATCGGCACCAGGTGCCTGGCCGTTTCGAATTCCTGCAAAGGTTGTGCACCTACCCTCTGCGTAGGTGAATCAGGAGTAATAAACTCGGGGTATTTTTTTTCCAATGAAATTAATTTTTTTAACAAATTGTCATATTCATAATCTGAGATGATAGGTTCATCAAGAACATAATAATGATAATTATGTTTTCTAATAACTTCCCTTAATTCATTTATTTCCTTTTCTGCTTCCTTTTTACTTTTTGAATAACTCATAATTTATAACCTATGCACTAGATATTTATTGCTGTAAACAGTATATAACAAAACACATTGAAATCTCAATAATATATACAGATTAATTGTTGATATATTCATCTTACAAACTTAATTTGACAAATATAGTTAGGGATATTATATTTATAATCGACATCCAAAATAAATTTAAGGAGACTAAATAATACTATGCAATTTATTCGAAAAAATATAAAACCCATTTTAATAATTATCGTTGTTGCCTTTATTGTCTCGATATTTTATGGCCTTGGCCAATACAGATCTTCTGGTAATAAACAGCAGGCTACTGGTGGTTTGATTGCAGAGGTCAATAACACAGGAATCAGTTATCAACAATGGCAAAATGCATTTTCCAATTTCATTTCCCGTTATGATAATCAGACATTGTCCAATATGAGTGAGCAAACTCTGGCATATGTAAAAAATAGTGTAACTGAACAATTAATAAATTCAATACTGTTGTATCAACATGCCCAAGAAAGGAATATTACCATTCCTGAAAGTGATATTGATGAAGAAATCGAAAAGATTAAAAGTAGTTTTGAAACAGAATCAGCTTTGAACGATGCCTTAAAAAGAAGTAATTTAACCTTAAACCAGCTTAAAGATGATATCAACAGACAATTGATGATCAGCGAGACAATAGAACAGGAAAACGATAAAGTGGAACTAACCGAGGAAGAAATATCTCAATATTATGAAGAAAATAAAGAGTATTTCTTTGAACCAGAGAAAAGAAAAATTAGGCATATCCTGGTAGAAGATGAAGAAGATGCCCAAAAAATATTAAATCAGATAAATGATGGAATAGTTGAATTTGAAAACGCAGCCAATGAAAAATCTATTTGCCCATCATCCGAACAAGATGGTGACCTAGGTTATATTACTCGTGGCCAGATGGTGAAAGAATTTGAAACTGTAGCTTTCTCTCTGGAGGCTGGTGAAATAAGTGAAGTGGTAAAAACCGAATACGGTTATCATATAATTAAATGTGAAGACATAGAAGAAGAACATCAGCAAACTTTTGAAGAAGCAAGAGAAACTATTGAAGAAAACTTAAGAAGACAAAAAGAAAATTCTGCAATTGAAGCTCTTTTAACTCAACTCAGAGAAGAGTCTGATGTAATAATTCACTATGATTTTACTTCAGAATTAGAAACAACTGAAAAATTAGATACAGAAGAACCTGCAGAAGAAAATAAATCTGAAGCTACTCAGGAAGATAGCCAGCAAGAAGAAAAAGAAATTACAGAAGAAGAAAACACACCAAATGAGTAAACAAGAATAAAATATTTTTTATTAAGACCTCATATCTTTAAAAAAGTATGGGGTCTTAATAAATTTTAATTATTTTCCACTACCCCTTCCATCTGCAAGCTTACAAGCTCAAAGTAAGCCAAAATGTTTTCGATACATTGATAATGAAAATCCACTCTCTTGTTATAATCAATCTTCTTACAAGTTTCAAAGGTAATTCCAGATATTTTTAGATGATTCAAAGCCTCATAAGTACTGCTTCCGACAATCGGTTTTACAATGACCTCAAACTTATTTTTCGGGGAAATAATATTGCTGTTTAGCTCATCAACAAGATACTTGGCTATCTTATTTAAAAATGAGTTTTTATTATCATCCAATACTATAGTTTGCCCATAAAAAGAATTATTTTTATTATAGTAATCTACTGATTCATGCAAGTCTAAGAGAAATTCTACTTCATTCTTGTTCATTATTTCAAAAATTTCACCAGCTAACCTTTTAATAGTATTATTCGAGTTAGTGTTACCAGGGTAATTACGATTTAAATCTTCCCTGTCAGACATTGCCCGAACACCATGCATGATTGCTTTTTTGTTAGCTTCTGGAAGAATGATAACTGTTCCCCTCTCAAGCTCAATATTTTTCATGAACCGCTTTGCTGCTTCTATGCCCGCTAGCTCATTACCATGTACTCCTGCCATAACCATTATTATGGGATATTTCTGTTCAGATGAATAAACATAGGCCTTAGTTTCATAATCTGTTCCCGAACAAAGAATAATTTCTAAAGTGTCTGGATTTATAGTAAAATTAGCAAAAGCAGGGCAAAATAATAACTGCATAAAAATACAAAAGGCAATTGATATTAACAAAAGAAATTTACTAATAAAGTAATTATTATTTCTATTCATTATAGAATTTAAACTGTACCTTCTCTTAATCTGCCACTATTTTCTTGGGAACACTAATATAATTATCATTTGCTAAAAATTCCATACTTTCGCCCTTGGCATCATTGACAACCCGATAGGACTTTATGCTGTATCCAGGGATCCCTTCCTGCAATACTGTACCTTCCTGATATGTAATATTTTCATTTTTTACTTCTATGATGTCAAAATCATGTATTTTTTTGTCCATTGTGATAATCTTAATGTCTTCATTCAATCCCTTCTCTCCATATATAGTCGCTATTAAACTATTGCCCTTAACCTCACAAAAAATACTTATAGTTTGATCTAATGTATTTTTAAATTTCAAATCTTTATATCCATAGAATATTGCTGCATCTCTACCCAAAGGTACGTAACTAGTTGCATCTCCATAAATGGAATGATTATACCTTTCAATTATTTGCAAGTTAGCAAGCAAGACAGCATTATAAATTGTTGTAGAAACCTGACAAATTCCCCCACCATAACCGCTTGTAAATTGCCCGTTAGAAATAATAGTACTTTCTTTATAACCATCATTTTTTTCTGCAGGCCCTACTATCTGATTGAATAAAAACTTTTCACCTGGCTTTAGTATAAGCCCATTAATCTCATTAGAGGCCTTTTTTATATTAAACAGGGTATTCTCTTCTTTATCCTGCAGAGCTGTTTCAAAACTACTAATTCTTTGATTAATACCTATTTGGGCAAGCAGTTCATCAGTAGTAATTTTAGGTTTCAAATATGCAACAGGTAAAGATACCTGAACAATAGAATCAGTATTAATTGAATTTACAATGTTCTCTTTAATCTCTCCAGGTAATTCTTCTATCTTAATTTTGATGCCAGTTTGTGCAGGAATTATCCTATTTTTTTCTAAAAATGCATCTCTCTGAGGCTGTTCTATTTCAGCTTGCAACTTGACAACAAAGTCTGTAAAAACTCCTTGATTAAAAGACAGGTAGTTTTTATCCGGCATTATCCTTGTTTTTCTTAGAAGGGATAGTCTCTCTCTTACTCTTTGTACAATTGAACCACGTCTCCCAATTGAATACGCCTCCACCAACATACCTTCTAAATCAACAGAAGCTCCTAGGTCCTCTTTTGGAATAATACTTTTACTAAAACTATTATTTTCTATTATTACATGGTTTGATAATACTTTCTGTATTATTGGGGTCAAAACAGTTTCGGCTGCTGCTATCTCTAATCCCCCAATATCCTGCTGTAATGCCATAATATTGGGATAAATCTTTTTATCATAAATTAATAAATCTATTGCATAAATAGCAAAAAATGCAAAAATAATTGCAAATAATGATAAAAATATTTTTCTGAATATCCTATTCTTTTTGTAATTTGATTTATTTCTTTTATAGTAATTATGTTGATACACCCATCTCTCCTTATTTTTTTATTGCATTAAATTGCACAATTTATAGAAGTATTTTTATTACCAAAAATATGAATTGAAAATAAAATAATTTTAATATATAATAAAATTCGATTGTATCGATAATATTGCGGGAATAGCTCAGTTGGTAGAGCGTTGGCTTCCCAAGCCGAAGGTCGCGGGTTCAAACCCCGTTTCCCGCTCCATTTATCCAATTACGATAAACTATGGTCAATTAATCTTAGCTATCCCAATAGTTTGCTGATTACATTTTCTCCCTTTAACATCAAAAAAATAATATATAAAAGCATTGCCAGTAAAAATCCAAGCAATACTCTCCCATAAAGAATTGCAATTTTGTATTTTGTTGAATCAAGTCGCATTAACCTGACTATAAACCTGGACAAAACAATAATAATAAATATAACAAGCACTAATAGATATATTGCTTCATTCATAATAGTTCTCCATTTTATTTAGTTTCGGAAATTAAATAGTCATAAATTCTTATTTTATTAATATTAACACAATCAGCTATCTAATTTTCTAATCCATGTTTCGAGGCAATTATCATATTGATTCTTATTATTTTCCAATTGCAGGGAAATATCGGTTATTGAAATGTAATTATTACAAATTGCCCAATAGTCACTATTCTCTTCCATAAGTCCTTCTGGTTTGCTACCTTCAATCCAAAAATACTGTGTATTATCATTCTGATATATCTTTCTAATAAATTTTTGATGAAATATCTTTGCTAATTTTGTTAATCTAATTCCTTTTATATCTTGGTATCTGACATTCGGGATATTTACATTTAGTACATGTGTTTTTTTCTGGATACCTAAGGGTATAGAAGTAATGATTTTCTCTATTACTTTAATAGCAGTTGAATAAACAGGGGCATCCTCTTTCTTATCGATTGATACAGCAATAGAAAAAATATCATGAAAACCGCCCTCTATTGCGGCTCCAACAGTTCCTGAATAAAAAATATCTCTACCTAGATTTAGACCCTCATTAATACCTGAAATAATTATATCTGGTTTTTCTTGTGCACATAATTCTTCAAGCCCGATGATAATACAATCAACCGGTGTCCCGCTTAAAGCATAGCCACAGGAAGATTTATTTGACCACATTTCTTTACAACTGATAGTCTTGTAAATACTGCTGGAATGCCCTGTACCACTTCTTTCCTGATCAGGTGCTACTACTGTAATCCTCCCCAGTTTTTTTAAACTTTTTTTTAATTCTTTTAAACCTTCTGAATGTATCCCATCATCATTTGTTAATAATATTTTCAACTTATATCCCTAGCCTATTCTTGATTTCTCTTGCCGCAATAACACCTGAAATAGATGCCTGAATTAACCCCCGAGTAATCCCAGCTCCATCACCAACTGCAAAAAGATTTTTAATCTTGGTTTCAAGATTTTTAGACAGCTCTAATCTAACTGAATAGAACTTTATTTCTACTCCATACAATAAAGTCTGTTTGCAAAATACTCCAGGGGCAACCTTATCCAATGCCTGTAACATCTCAATAATGTTACTCAATATCCGATAGGGTAAAACAAAACTCAAATCTCCAGGAATAGCACTGTTAAGAGTAGGAGTAACAACTGAATGTCTTATTCTTTCAACAGTTGATCTCCTTCCTGATATTAAATCACCCAAACGCTGGATGATTACACCCCCGCTTAAAATATTCGCTAAATTGGCAATGTGTTTTCCATATGCAATTGGCTCTTTAAACGGTTCAGTAAAATTAGTGCTTACAAGCAATGCAAAATTTGTATTTTCTGTTTTTTTCTCTTTGTAGCTATGCCCATTCACGGTAGTGATGCCATCATTATATTCAATTACAACTTCCCCGTGGGGGCACATACAAAATGTTCTAACCTTATCATCAAATTGAGTGGAGAAATAAATCAATTTTGATTCATATAATGTCTTTGTCAAGTGTTCCATTATAATAGCTGGTAATTCTACCCTTACACCAACATCTATAGGGTTATTATATACCTTTAAATGATATTTGATTGCCTGTCTTTTCAGCCATTCAGAACCCACTCTACCAGGAGATAAAATAACATATTTGCAATTTATGGTTTCTCCTTCAGTTGTTCTAACCCCAGTTATTAAATTACCTTCTTTGATTATTTCCTTAACTTCGGTTGAGGTTCTTATCTCAATCTTTTCTTTTAGTGAATAAAAAATATTGCTTAACACTGTAAAACAGTTTTCAGTACCCAGGTGTCGAATCCGAGCTGGTATAAACTTAAGATTTGCTTTTGCTGTTTCCTGACTAATAATATCAATTTTTTCCTGATTGCTTCCGTAAATCTTTTCATCAGCCCCATATTGAAGATAAATATCATCTACGTATTTTATACAATCAGATAATTCCCCTTCTGACAAATATTCAGAAAGAAGTCCTCCAATACTAGTAGTCAAATTAAGTTTACCATCACTGAATGCTCCAGCACCACCCCAACCGGACAATAATGAGCAAGGATTACACTTCTGACAGGGTATTTTATATTCCCTCATGGGACACTTTCTCTGGTTAATATTTTTGCCCTTTTCCAATATTAATATTTTCAGATTGCTATTACTTTTCAATAATTCTATTGCCGAAAAAATACCTGCTGGACCAGCGCCTACTATTATAACATCATATTGCTTCCCCATTCCTCTCACCCTCTTGCTAATATATTATCTAATATAAACTGGTAGGATATTCCATAAAACATCGCACCTGCAAATTGAATAACTTTAAGAACCTCTAAAAGAGGTTTTGAGTCTCAGGTAAAAAATTCTCAGATAGCTTTATTTAACCATTACTATCTTCTAAGAAGTTCTTTTTCATGGTTAAATAAAAAACGTCCCGCAGGACGATTAAGAAAACTGATATTTATTTAATTGTTTGGAAAAAATCATTTTTCTATTATTGAGATAATCTTTTCTTTCAGATTTTCCAATGTACATATTTCTGAACCAAATTTATGTTTGTTTAAGATACCTGCATATTTTAGGCCGGAACCGGTTATTATAGCCACACCTTTGTCTTTTTTATTTATTATGCCCTTACTTCTCAATTTTTTTATTGCTAGGATAGATACTGCTGCTGCCGGCTGTGCAAAAATCCCCTCCTTAGCCAATAATAATTGACCCTCAAGGGCCTCCTTATCGCTAACAGTAGTTACTATACCATTATACATTCTTAATTTTCTTAATAATTCATTTCCACTAGGCGGATAAGGATTTGCAATTGCATTATCGATAGCTTCAGGCTTGGAAATCATTGCAATTTTTTCATCTTTATTTATCCAAGCGTGATATATCGGGGCACATCCTGCTAGCTGTACACAAATAAATTTGGGTAAACGATTTATTAAACCCTGTTCGTAATATTCCAAAAAACCTTTAATAATTCCTCTGGCATTGCCCCCTGAACTAGTTGGTATTACTATAAAATCTGGAACAACATAATTAAGTTGTTCGCAAATTTCAAAGGAAATACTTTTTGAACCTTCTATTCTGAAAGGAACATCTGAGTTAAGGAAATAAATCCCTGTTTCTTGCCCTATCTTCAAACTTTCATAATATAATTTACCATAATTACCTTCTACTTTAATAAGTACCGGGTTGTATATTAAAACTGGCTGAATCTTTTCTAAAGGTATATCAGCAGATACCAAAATAAATGTTTCCATATTTGCCCGTGCTCCGTAGGCAGCTACTGAAGCAGCCATATTACCACTAGAAACAGTTCCTATTCTTTTATAACCTAATTTTTTCGCATGTTGCAAACAAACAAAGGTTCCCCTATCCTTGAAAGACCAAGTCGGATTAACAGTCTCATTTTTTAAATATAGGTTATCCAAATCTAAAATCGATGGTAAGCTATTTGCAGTAATTAGAGGAGTAAATCCTTCACCCAAAGATGGTTTATTATTATCCTCTGTAGATGAAAATGGATAAAATGGTGCAAATGTATCAATAATATTTTGATTAGCAATATAATTGTTGTTTACTGGGTAATGGTCTTTGTGTAATAATTTCTTCTTGGTAATTTTTAATTCCAGTGGTTCTGAACAATCATCGCAACGGGGAAATATTCTATCAGATGGATATTCTTTATTACATCCTGTACAGATAAATTTTTCCTGTTCCAATTATTTGCCTCAAATCAATTCTAAAATATGGTCGGGGCGAGAGGATTTGAACCTCCGACCCCCTGAACCCCATTCAGGTGCGCTTGCCAAACTGCGCTACGCCCCGACTAAATATACAATCAACACAAATATTATTATACAGGAGAGCGTTTATTCTAGCAACTAAATAGAACAAAGAAATAAAACTTTCTTTGTAGCCAACACTATGGGTTTATATTCTAATATATCTTTTACCTTCGACTTCCCTTATTAGGTTTTTTAGCTCAAGTGACAATAGTGTTTCATTTAATTGTGCCATGCTTAATTCTGTCAAATCAGCGATTTCATCAATATGCAAAGGGTCTGTAGAAATATACTGCAAAAAAACTTTCTCATGTTCATTTAAATCATCAATATTAATATTTTCATCTTTTTTTTTGGAATTTTCACTACTCTTATTATAGATATCCTCTATTTCCAGCTCTTCTATTATATCATGGTAACTATTTACCAGTTTTGCCCCCTGTTTAATCAAATCATGACAACCTTTTGAAAGAAAAGAATGGATACTTCCCGGAATGGCAAATACTTCTCTTCCCTGGTCAAGGGAATAATCAGCCGTAATTAGAGCACCACTTTTCTCGGTAGCTTCCACAACCAAAGTACCCATGGATAATCCACTAATAATCCGATTTCTTCTGGGAAAATTACTCTTTTCCGGTTTTGTATAGATTGGGAACTCAGTGATTATAGCACCATTTTTCATAATCTTATTAGCAATAGATACGTTCTCAGCTGGATATATACGATCAATTCCACATCCCAAGACTGCAACTGTTTTGCCACCTGCCTCTAGTGCACCGAGGTGGGCATTAGTATCAATACCCCTGGCCAAACCGCTAATGATAGTATATCCCCTGGAGGCTAATTCTAAAGAAATATCTCGGGCAATTTTTCTTCCATAATAGCTTGCCTTCCTAGAGCCAACAATGGCTAGGGTCTTCTTGTTATTCACCATATCCAGAAAATTTCCCTGGTAATAAATAATAGGTGGCGGATCATAAATATTTTTTAACAATACTGGATAATCATCATCCTTAATAGTAATTACATTAACTTTCATCTTTTCCAACAATAATAATTCCCTATCAGGATTAATATTTTGTTTCTGGGTTTCTATTTTTCTCCAGGTATTCTGTCCAATATGTAATATCTTGCTAATATCTTTTTTTCTACTATTATTCCAGGCCTCTTCAAGAGAAGAAAATGATTTTTCTAAATTAGAAAAGCGAATCGGACCAATTTCTTTAACTTTATTCCAGGCTAGCCAATATTTTAATTCTTGTTTTTTTAACATGTGGATAATTTCCCTATATATAATTTCTTGACTTTAATATACACCTTTACTTACCAGGATACTGATTGTCCCATTACCTCGGATACTCTCTCCTGGGTTTGGATTCTGAGCAATTATTTTCCCCTTAGATAATTGGTGATGTAACGAATATGCAATATTGCCAATACTATAACCTAGTTCTGATAATATATCTTCAGCCTCTGGGATAGTTTTTCCAATTAAATTAGGCACCTGGTTAGAAGCCCTGCTTCCTTTTACTTCTAATTCCACAGTACGATTCTTTTTGACCTCACTGCCTGGTGGGGGATCTTGCCTAACAACATAAAGATTATCATCTTCTCCAAAAAAAGGTTCATCGATAATCTGAATTTTCAAACCAGTATCTTGTAATATATTTCGGGCAGTGTTAATATCCTTATTTAATACAGAAGGTACATTAACATTGGGTATATAAAAGATAGTCTGATAGGCCAGAAAAGCTGCATAGGCCCCTATCGCAACAGTTACTATTATTACGATTAATAAAAAGATAAATCGTCCAGTACCCATTATTAATTTCGTTAACATCCCAACTACCCTGCCATGTTTTTCTGTAACTTTATCATATAAAATCCATCAATATTCTCACCAGAATAACCCGGTAAGAGTTGTATTGACTGTTCTATCTCAGTACTATATTTTATCACGCCATATTCTTTTACAAAAGAGGAAGTCTCTACAATTGTAAACCTGGTATTATTTTTCAAAAATTTTTTAATTAAACAATCATTCTCTTCTCTTTCTATACTACAGGTAGAATAAACCAATTCACCACCTGGTCTTAAATACTTAGAGGCAACATTTAATATTTTCATCTGTAAATTAGTAAATATTTGCAATTGCCTATCATTTAGATTCTTCCATTTTAAATCAGGCTTTTTTCTGATTACGCCTGTCCCTGAGCAGGGGGCATCTACTAATATCTTATCAGCTTTTTCATAAAAATCAGCACAAAAGATAGTTGTGTCTTGCAACAGATATTGTATATTACTTATACCCAATCTCCTGCCTTCACTTTTTACCATATCCAACCTTTTTTTGTTTTTCTCAAAGGCAATAATCTTACCTCTATTCTTCATCAATTGTGCCAGATGAGTGGTTTTCCCACCAGGCCCACTGCACATATCTATAATTAATTCTCCAGGTAAGGGGTCTAATAGCCTTGATGCCAGCGAAGAGCTTTCATCCTGTATTGAAAACAAACCAGATTTAAATACCTCAAGACCAGTAATATCCATAAATTCTTCAAGTATCAGAGATTCAAACGGTAGGTATTGTCCTTCTTTAATTGAAACCAGTAAACTGGAAAATATTTTTAGCAAATCAGACATATTGGTTCTCAAGGGATTAATGCGCAAAGTTATTGGTGGTTTTTTGTTCATAATTTGACAAATATTGATACATAAATCAAGACCATATCTTTTCACCCACCTGTTTATTAACCATTCAGGGAAAGAATAATATTCAGAGATGTACTTCACAGGGTTTTTATTGATATCAGGCCAGTAGATATTATCCGGTATGCGAATAATTTTTCTCAAGATAGCATTAACAAGATTTGAATATTGGTAATGCTTACTTTTTTTTGCCAAATTAACCGATTCATTGACTATTGCATAATCAGGTATTTTATCTAAATAAAATACCTGGTAAATACCGATTCTTAAGATATTATTAATATCTGAAGGTAACCTCTTGCCTTGTTTAGCCAATGATTGTTTAATAATCCAATCTAACTTTTTCCGAAAACGGGTAACTCCATAGGTTATTTCTTGAACCAGGGCTTTATCTTCTTTTTTGAGTGGGTAATGATTAAAATAGTATTGATTTAGGATATTCAGATAGGCATTTTGCTTTTCTACTTTAACCAATATTTCTAGAATCAATTCTCTAATATTATCAAATTTCAAATTTAACTACCTTTATTTTTTCTTAATTTTTTAGCCATTCTTTACACCTGGGTTTAAATCAAGTAAATATCGCACCCGCAAAACAATGGCTTTTAGTTTTATTATTCTTTTTTATGGTTAAATAAATGAATCCCCTATACTTATGCTATATCCATTAATAAATTGAGATACTTCCATCTCTTTAGAGCCAGGCAGTATAAGTTGCTTAATTTTAACACAGGTACCATCACCAGTTAATACCAGTATTCCCTCTTTGCTTACTCCAACAATATCACCTGGATTTTTTTTACTAATAAATTGATTCTCGTCTGCATTTTCAATCAATGAAGCCTGGGTAATTTTAATTATCTTCCCTTTAAATTCAGTACAGGCACAAGGTATATAAGCAACCCCTCTGATTAAATTAATAATATCTATACCCTTATTGTTCCAGTTTATTCTGCAATCTAGCTTATTTATTTTTCTGGCATAGAAATATTTCCCCTGGGTCTGAGGTATTTTATTATAATTCCCTTTTTTAACATTATTAAGGACTTCTGGGATCATTTTGGCACTTTCTTCTGCGAGCCTTTTGCTTAATTGTTGACAATTCTCTTCTGGTAATATTTTTATCTTTTTTTGCAACACAACATCACCAGCATCGATTTTCTCGTTCATAAAAAGAAAACTAATCCCTGTTTCTTCCTCACCCCGGATAATGGTCCACTGAATAGGTGCAGAACCCTTATAATAAGGCAATAAAGAAGGGTGCACGTTCAGACATCCATAAGTTGGTATACTTAATACTTCACCGGAGAGTATCTGGCCATAGGCTATCAATATAATCAAATCTGGTGCAAACCTTTTTATCTTTCTTATAGAATCTTCCGAATTAATGTTCTCTGGTTGAAAAATAGGTAAGTCATGCTCCATGGCTATTTCCTTTATCGGTGAAGACTTTATTTTCTTTCCTCTTCCTGCAGGTCTATCCGGCTGAGTAATGACTGCTATTACCTGTTCTCCTAAAAGTATAATTTTTTTTAAGACAGGAATACCAAAAGCAGAAGTGCCTACAAAAATAATCCTCAAAATGTAACCCCCCTTAAATTTTAACCATTTTTTTCAATCTCTTTTAATTGATCTTTAATCATTAGCCTCTTGGCTGGACTTAATCTATCTATAAATAAGTAGCCTTCCAGATGGTCTATTTCATGTTGCAGGGCAATTGCTAGGAATCCTTCCTGGGCAATCCTTATCTTATTCTCCTCCAAATCAAGGGCTTTTACGGTAACCGAATAAGATCTTCTAACCGGGGAGTAAATTCCTGGGACACTCAAGCATCCCTCTTCTTCCTTTGTCTCTCCTTCACGTTTAATAATTTCAGGATTGATTAATACTACAGCTCCCTGATCTTCAATATCAATAACGATTATCTTTTTTGAAATACCGACCTGGGGTGCAGCCAATCCCACACCTCCCTCAGCGTACATAGTTTCAATCATATTTTCGGCAAGCCTCCTTATCTCATCATCAACTTTGGCAATCGGTATAGCCTTTTCCCTTAAGACAGGAGAGCCATATTTTTGTAATTTTAAAATAGCCATTTTTTTCTCCTCCTAATTTATTCTCACTGGATCAATATCAATTACTAATTTTACATCATTTGATTTGAATTTTGAAATATAGTCGAATAAGATTCCTTTTAAATAATCTATATCCTGTTTTTGTGTATCTATCTTAAGTATATAATTTACTTTATGTTTATCCTTTTCTCGCAAAACTACTAGATTTTCTCTATTTAATTGCAAATCTAAATCATATTTTGACATTAAATCTGACTCATGCATATAATTAATAAATTCAAAAGCACTTTTTTGGACTTTTTCTCTCTTCCTGCTAATAAATTCTATTTTAATCATTTTATCAAGGGGTGGATAATGAAGTTCCTCTCTCGTCATCATTTCGCTTTTATAAAATAACCCATAATCCATTTTTTCTATTGCCTCCAAACTATGATGTTCAGCTTGAAAGGTTTGAATCATTAGTGTTTTTGCTTCCTCTTTCGTGGTTAAATTTAAAGCCAGCTGATAAATATATTGGAAAGACAATTCAGCAGATTTATAATCAGGCAAATTCAACAGAGAATCTGCCAAAATCATTCCTAATAAGCCAACATTTTGGAAATCCAGCTCTCTAAAGATAAGCTGAGTCCCTATTAAAATATCAATCTTTCCTCGGTTAAAATTGTTGATTATTTTTCTTTGAGTGACAATCCTGGGGGCAATATCTATATCAAGCCGCTGCACAATCGCCCTGGGGAACATTCTCTTAACAAATATTTCTACATGCTGTGTTCCGAAACCTACAGGTTTAATTTCCCCATTACCACATTCAGGACAATATTTTTCCATTTTTACTTTCTTCCCGCATGAATGACAAATAGCATATTTAGTATCCCCCTCAACATGAAATGTCAAAAGATGGCCACATTCAGGGCACCTAAGAACATGACCGCATTGAGAGCAGATTAAATAGCCAGCAAATCCACGCCTATTGTGAAAAAGAATAACTTTTTTCCCCTTTTTTAAACATTGAATGATTCTCTGCTGTAGCTGGAAACTTATAATTCTCTGGAAAGATTTTTCCTCTTCCATATCCACTATCTCTATTTTTGGATAATTTATGCATGTATTTAAGAAAGGCTTTTCACTTTTTAAAATGCTTTTTTGGTTTTGAAAATTCCAATAACTTTCTACAGATGGAGCAAAACTACCCAATATCACTTGGAATAATCCTGATTGCCCTCTTTTTAATGCAACTTCTCGAGCATTATAGCGAGGCACTCTTTCTTCTTTATATAATAGGGAATTCTCCTGTTCTACAATTACTAATCCCAGATTTTGAAAGGGAAGAAAAATATTGGACCTTGTTCCAATTACAATTTTAATATCACCTCTAGCAACTTGAAGGAAACGAAGGTATTTTTGGGTTTGATTGACTTTTTTGTCAAATATCCCTGACTCATCACCATATTTTTTGTTAATACTTTTTTTTAGTTGCACACAACAGTGCTGATCCGGTATTAAAAGTAAAACCTGTTTACCTTTCTGTAATGTTTTTTTTATACACAGCTCGTAATAGCGATCTCTTACCTGATAGCTTTTATAATGAAACAAAATCGGTTTTTTTAGAATGTCTTCTTTGTATTTAGAAAGAGTACTTTCAAATTTTAATAATTGCTGTTGGTACTTTTTTAATGTATTGTCTTTTACTTTATCTGTAATTTCCAGATAACTATCAATCTTTTTTCTGGAGGCCTGGGTAGGAATAATATGGGTAATAACGGTCCCTATAGGACATAAATAGTATTTGGAAATCCAATCAACTAATCTAAATATTTCTGGGGATAAAATTGGGAAATGGTCAATAATTTCATCAATTTCTTTTAAGTTTTTGACATTTGTCTCAGAAAATATTTCTCTAATAATGCCAATCATCTTTTTATTTCTGAAAGGTACCTGCACTCTCTTCCCAATATCAGCAATTTTTAACATCTCAGAAGGTATAAGATAGTGAAAACCTTTCTTTGCATTAATTTTTAATAGGATTACTTCTGCAACGTTTTTCCTGTTCATTATAACGATTTACCATTTTCTTAATTTTCAAGATTACCTTGCATATAATCAAAAATATATTCTGCTAATTCATATTTTGACATAAGTGGTAAATCTTTCTTTTCGCCATGATTATTGATAATTAATACCTTGTTGGTATCAACTTCAAAACCACTATCTTCCCTGCTAATATCATTAGCAATAATATAATCTAAATTCTTTGCTTTTAATTTTTCCAAGGCATTTTCAGTTAAATGATTCACTTCAGCAGCGAACCCTATCAATATTTGTTTGGTCTTTTTTTCTCCAGCTTCTTTTAAAATATCAACATTTTTTTCTAATTCCAGATGGAAGACTTTTTGTTTATTCTTCTTTATTTTCCCCGAAAATTTTTGGGCAGGTCTAAAATCAGATACTGCTGCTGAAGATATAAAAATATCGGAGTCTTCGAAATAAGACATTACCGCTTCTCTCATTTGCTGGGCTGTATTGACATGTATTATGCTTATCCCACAAGGGTCAGGTAAACAAGTAGGTCCAGTAACTAAAGTTACACTTGCTCCTCTATTTCTAGCTACTTCTGCCAAAGAAAAACCCATTTTCCCGGTGGAGCGATTGGTAATAAACCTTACTTCATCAATGGGTTCTCTCGTAGCAGAAGCTGTAATTAAAACTTTTTTGCCCTTTAAAGAAGTATTTGTGTTAATCTGTATTTTTATTGTATTTAAAATATCTATGGGGTCAGCCATACGTCCATCACCATATTCTCCACAGGCTAAATTACCATGGGTGGTTGCTATAAAATAATAGTTCTTTTTTAACAGATAATTCACATTATCCTGATAAATTGGATTGCTAATCATTGCACTATTCATAGATGGTGCAAAAATAATTTTTCCTTTGAAGGCCAATACAGTTGCAGAAAGCAGATCATCTGCCAGGCCATTGGCAATTTTGGCAATCGTATTTGCGGTAGCGGGAGCAATAACAATTAAATCAGCCCAACGGGATAAAGAAATATGCCTGATTTGCTCATCCCCTTCATCCCGGGAGAAGATATCTGTATAAACCTTATTCTCAGATAGAACTGCAAGAGTCAGTGGTGAAATAAAATGCATAGCATTTTTAGTCATTATCACCCTGACCTCAAAACCCTCTTTTTTAAGTAGCCTTACCAATTCTGCACTTTTATAAGCAGCAATCCCTCCAGTTATACCGAGAATAACCCTAATTTTTTTATTCTCTCTTTCTGTCATAACTTCACCAGAACACTTTCCTAAAACTTTCATTAACAAGCAAATCACTAATTCGACTTTTCAAACAAGACAATTATATTATAGCAGATAACACTGAGAAAAATTATAGAGTAAAATTTGGTATTTGTGCATTAATTTTGCATCTTTCGCTGATAATAACAGATTTTAATTCCTCCAGGGCCTTTTCGAAGTGATTGTTAATTATCAAATAATCGTAGTTTTTTATTTCTTTTAATTCCTTATGTGCATCTTTAAGTCGCTTTTTTAATTCTTCCTCTTTTTCTGTTTTCCTACCTCTCAATCTATCTTCTAATTGTTCCCAGGAAGGAGGAGCAATAAATATAAATATAGCCTCAGGAAACTTTTTTTTCAATTTCTTAGCACCCTGTACATCAATTTCTAAAATAAGGTCCTCTCCCTTACTAAGACTTTCATAAATTGTGGATAAAAGTGTACCTTTGTAATCTTCATGAACTAATGCCCATTCAGCAAATTGTCCCTCTTTGATGTATTTTTTAAATGTATCTTCATTGACAAAGAAATAATCCTTGCCTTCTACCTCATTTTTTCTAGGTTTCCTGGTAGTGACAGATACAGAATAATACAGGTTTGGGATACATTGAAACAGTTTCTGTCTAAGCGTGCCTTTCCCTACACCTGAAGGTCCGGAAATAACAAATAAACGTCCTTTATAGTTATTTTTTTGCATTCCTTTTACCCTTTATTCATTATTTATTACTATTTTCTTTTTTCTGATATGAAGTCATTCTATTAATAATAGTTTCAGGTTGTAATGCCGATAGAATAACCTGATTACTGTCGGTTATCAAAACAGAACGGGTCCTTCTGCCATAAGTAGCGTTTACTAATTTATTTGCCTGTTTTGCCTCTTCTCTTAATCTTTTCATAGGTGCAGAATCGGGATCTAATATTACTATAACCCTGTTCGAATTAACAAAATTCCCAAAACCAATATTCATCATAAATAAATTCATAAAAATCTCCTACACTATTCAATATTTCTTGACTGCTCTTTTATTTTTTCTAATTCGTCTTTCAACTTGATTATTTTCAATGATATACTTTTGTGATTTGATTTGGAACCAATAGTATTAATTTCTCTCCCAATTTCCTGGGTATAGAATTCAATTTTACGACCAATTGGTGTTACATTTTTCATAATTCTTTTTAACTGCGTAAAATGGCATTTAAGCCTTGTTATTTCTTCGGATATATCACTCTTCTGAGCTAGAATTGAAACTTCCATTTCCATCCTCCCATCATCCAGGGGGATATCCTCACCAAGTTGTTGAATTCTATATTTTAATTTTTCCTGATAATCTTTTAAACATTGGTCTTTATCCTTTTCGACCTCTGTAATAACTACCTTCATCCTATCAATTCTCTTTAAAATATCATCGATTAGCTTTCTGCCTTCTTCTTCTCTGCTTTTAACCATGTTATCCATGGCGTTTTCCAAAGAAACTTTAATTGATTTCCACAAACCTTCATCTTCATCTTCTTTAATAAATTCAAAAATTTCTTTAAACTTAAGCAATGATTCGAGGTTTACATCTTCTTGTATTTTTGTAATTTCTTTTAACCTGTTTAAAGATTCTATATATGAATTCAGCAAGTTTTCATTTAATCTTATATTACTGATATTGTCATTGCTTTTATCTAATTTTATAAGAACATTTATACTGCCCCTGCTAATTTTATGCTGGATGACATCTTCTATTTTTTGCAGAATACCTAAAGACTGAATAGGCATTCTTACCTTGATGTCACAATAGCGATTATTAACCGATTTTATTTCCACCTTAGAAGCAATACCATTTATAGTTGCCTCTCCCATTCCAAAGCCGGTCATACTTTTAGCCAAATATTTCTCCTTTCAACTTTTAATTTTTACAATCATTTTAGGTAATTACTTAGTCTGTGTCAAACAATCAAATTTTCTTTTCTGGTAATATTAAATCAATAATACCTTTTAATCAAAAACTTTACTTTTCTTTAGAGTCTATTAGCTAGCATTGTCATAAATTTAGTCAATTATCCTCCAAGAAATTAATTATATATTATTATGCTGTACAATTCCAGTTGTCAGCAAAATGTTTCTTCTTTACAAAGAAAGAAAACATTACACCTGTGAAATGGGTGGTTTTAAAAACCTACTTAGAGTCAGGTGAAAAATTGTCATATCTTTTTCTTATTTTTTTTCATGATAAAAGTATTTTATTTAATTATTATCACCTTTTTATAAGATGGCAATGATTAAATAAACTTGACCATTGAAATTAAATATATTATAAATTATCTGTAGGAAATTTTTAAAACCCCAAAATAAAGGTAAAAAATGAAATTAGACAGTATTGCTTTATCTTCTGTTGTTTCCGAAATCAAGGAAAAACTGATTCCAGCAAAAATAATTGACATTTACCAAATAAACAAATATGAAATATTATTAAATTTAAAAAGTAATAATTGTACTGGCAAATTATTTTTCTCTTTAAGGCCTGATATGATGGCCTTCTTTCTTAGTGATTTGCCTTTTCCTTCTGAAAATTTTTCTTCACTGTTTTTTAATCATTTACAAAATTGGGTCCAAGGAGGGATATTGTTAGATATCCAACATTACCATTTTGATCGGATTATCAGGCTTTTCATTCAGCCTTACCATAAATTCCATATACCAGAACAATATTATCTAATGATTGAGTTCATGGGCAAACACAGCAATGCTATTCTGATAGATGAAAAAAATATTATCAAATCATCGTTAAAGCAAGTTGGGCTAGAAGTAAACAGGTATAGAGAAATAAAGCCTGGTGCAATTTATGTTTCCCCTCCAAGACAAGAAAAACACAATCCTTTAACAATTAGCAAGTCGGACTTTATGGATGCTGTAGATAAAGCAAAACAAAGAAATGATATTGAATATCTATGGCAATTCTTTTTTAATTATTTTTATGGAATTGCTGTTAAGAGCGCAAAAGAAATTGTAAGATTTATGGATTTCCCCCTGGAACAAAAATTTGATTTAATAGGCAATCAAGAATTAACCCTGCTTTGCAAAAAATTTTTTGAACTAAAAATAAAAATTAAAGACAACAATCTTTCGCCTGTTGTATTAATTGACAAAAATACAGATCAGATAATTGATTATTCGTTATTATATCCAATAGATATCGATAATACAGTAAAAATATCATTTGAAAAAACTTCACCCTGTCTTGAATTCGTTTTTAATAAGTTAAAAGAAAGAGAAAGAAAGCAAGAATTATCTTCTACAATCAATAGAACACTGAAAAAAAATATTAGAAAAATCAAAGAAAAAGAAAAGTTGTTACAGCAAAGAAAAAAAGAGATGGAAAATAGTTTTGAATATAAGAAGAAAGGTGAATTAATTAAGGCAAATTTATGGAATATTAAGCCTGGAACTCAAGCAGTAACAGTAGTTGACTATACCGATAAAAATCAGAAGCAGGTTACTATTGATTTAAATCCTAACTTTAGCCCAGTTCAAAATGCTGAAAAATTTTTTAAGAAATATAAAAAATTACAGCAGAATAAAGATATCTTAAGAAAACAAATAAATGAAAATAAAAAATCTTTCCAGCAATTAAAAAAAATCCAACTGGAGTTTATTGAAAATCAAGACTCATTGGAAACATTGACCTCACTATATAATAAATTGATTAAACTAAAATACCTAAAAGATGAAAATGCTATAAAAAACAAACGAAAAAAAGCACAGGTACCTGCAATAAGTAAATTTCTTTCACCAGAAGGATGGGTTATTCTTGTAGGAAAAAATAACAAGCAGAATGAATATATGTTAAGATATTTATCTTCTGGGAATGATTTTTGGTTACATAACCTAGCCAGGCCTGGCAGTCATGTTATTATAAAAAATCATAAGAATATAGATCATCCTCCTTACTTGACTCTTCTCTTTGCAGCCAGATTAGCAGGATATTACAGTAAATGCAAAGACAAAGAAAATGCCATAATTATCTATACACAAAGAAAATATGTAAAAAAACCCAAAAATGCAAAGCCTGGAAAAGTGATATATTCAAATGAAAAAACATTAACTGTGTTAATTGATTCTGATGCGATTAAAAAAGATATAAATCAAATGATTGTTAATTGATATTTTCTAGGGGCAGATAGTAATCAACTGTTTGAGGATATCCTCCGGTAAATTTGAGGTAAAGCTCATTATCTGACGGCTTACAGGATGAACAAACTGTAGGTAATGAGAATGTAGAGCCTGTCTTTGTATTACCAATGATTGGTCTATTTTCTTCTGTTCTCCATAAAGCTTGTCACCAACTATTGGATGGCCAATAAATTTCAGATGAACCCTTATTTGGTGGGTACGACCGGTATATAGCCTGATTAACAGTAAGCTAAATGATTCAAACAACCTGATTACTTCAAAATAAGTCTTTGCTTCACGGCTTGCTATATCGGTTACTGCCATTTTATTACCATGTTTTATATCTCTACCAATAGGTGCCTCGATATACCCAGCTTTGTCTTTGACAACACCATGCACCAATGCCATATATTTTTTTATAATCGTTCTATCTCTAAGTTGTTTTGTTAAATCGTGGTGCGCTAAATCAGTCTTCGCAACCATCATCAAACCTGATGTTTCCTTATCCAAACGATGCACAATTCCAGGTCTATTTACTCCATTAATGCTGGGTAATTTACCCTGGCAATGAAATAATATGGCATTAACCAGAGTACCATTTTTTACCTTGCCAGTAGGATGAACAATCATGCCTGCACTCTTATTAATGACCATCATATGCTCATCTTCATAATATATATCAAGAGGAATATCTTCAGCTTCAAGAGGTAGGTTCCTCTTAAGAGGAATATCTATTAGTATTCTTTCTCCATTTTTTAAAATGTAACTCGGTTTTACCTTTTTCCCATTTACAGCAATATTACCATTGGAAATTAAGTCTTTAATCCTACTTCTAGATAAACCATGTATCTTTTCTTGAGACAGAAAAACATCAATTCTAATATCTCCCTGTCCCAGATATTTTATTTCATCTATCTTATTTTGATAATTCAATTATTTACTCTTGTTAATTACAAATTTATTAATATCCGCATCCGCTAATTTATTCTTCCAGCCCATTATCCTCATTTTGCTCTTCTTTTTTAAATAAAAAATGGATAACTAACAATAATAGACCTATATTTATTGCCGAATCTGCAATATTGAAAATAGGCCATATTCGAAAATCCAAAAAATCAATCACACTACCAACACGCAGACGGTCAATTATATTTCCCAGAGAGCCACCTAAAATGAAAATTAAAGCAAAAAATACAAGACGATTCTGCTCAACCATCTTATTTCGCAGAAAAAATATTATAACTAAAATTATCAGTAAGGCAATAATGATAAAAACATTATTATGTAATTTTAGCAGACCAAATGCAGAATATGGGTTTTGAATATATGTTATATGGAAAATTCCTTTTATTACAGGTATGGATTCCATCAAATTGACATTACTTTGAACCCATATTTTACTAAACTGGTCAGCAAAAACTACTAAAAAAACACCTATCAAAAAACTCATTTATGCTCCGCCATCTTTTAGTTACTGGATATTTCAATAAATATTACACCGACAAATCGGGTCACCTTAAGAAGCTTTTTATACAAGCTTCAAAAAAAGTGATTTTCTTTGATTAAATAAAATATCTATCAAGGAAATTATTTACTCTGATTATTCTCTCTTAATACATTAACACATTTCTGGCAAATTGTGGGATACTGGCTATCCTCTCCCACTGTTTCAGAATAACACCAGCATCTTTCACATTTTTGTCCAGGAGCCTTCTTTATTACCACAGAAATTTCTGGCACTTCTTCTCCATTAAAAATATTTTCATTTTCATTATAATTATTATTATCTATCAGATTTACCTTAGAAACAATAAAAACAATTTCTAATTGTTCCTTAAAATCTTTCAAATAACTATAAATCTTTTTATCAGTAGTATATATATCTACCTGTCCTTGCAGAGAATTACCAATTTGACCTTCTTTCCTGGATATTTCTAATGCCTTTAAAACATCTTTTCTGATAGCTAAAAGTTTACTCCACTTCTCTTCAATATCTTTCCTCGTTAATTTGCGATCTACTTTTGGCCATGGTGACAAAAAAACGCTCTCTTCTTTTTCCCAATTTTTATTTAATTTTTGCCAAATTTCCTCAGCAGTAAAACTTAAAACAGGGGCAATTAACTGAGTTAATCCAGTTATCACAGTATAAAGAACAGTTTGTGCTGCCCTTCTCTGCAAAGAATCAGCATCTAATACATAGAGTCTATCTTTAATTATATCAAGATAGAATGAACTTAAGTTAAGAGTGCAATAATTGTGTACATCATGGTAAAGAGTATGAAATTCATAATTATCATAATTATCGGTAGTTCTTCTTACCAAATCCTGAAATTGACTTAATGCTAGCTTATCGATTTCTTCCAGATTATCGTAAGGAACATTATTAATATCAGGATCGAAATCATAAAGATTTCCCAATATGAAACGTGCTGTATTCCTTATCTTTCTGTAAATTTCCACTAGTTGTTTTAATATTTTATTTGAAATTCGGACATCTCTCTTATAATCAGAAGATGCAACCCATAATCTTAAGATATCTGCACCATATTCATCAATTACTTTCTGTGGAGGGATAACATTTCCAATAGATTTTGACATTTTTCTGCCTTCTTCATCCACGATAAAACCATGAGTCAAAACTGATTTATATGGAGCTTCGTCAAAACTGGCAACTGCTGTTAATAGGGAAGTTTGGAACCATCCACGATGCTGATCTGTTCCTTCTAAATATAACTCACAAGGCCAATGTAAATCATCTCTACCTCTTAATACTGCTGCATGGCTGCAACCTGAATCAAACCAAACATCCATAATATCAGATTCTTTTTCAAATTCAGTTCCCTGACAATAAGGGCACTGAAAGCCTTTTGGTAATATTTCTTCGGCAGACATTGCAAACCAGGCATTAGAACCCTTTTCTCTGAATAATTTTTTGACAACATCAATTGTCTGTGGTGTTATCACTATCTTCTTACAATTCTTACAATAAAAAGCAGGAATAGGCACTCCCCAAACCCTTTGTCTAGAAATACACCAATCAGTTCTTTCTTGCACCATACTATAAATCTTATCCTTACCCCAGCTAGGTACCCATTTTACCTGATTAATGGCTTCAATTGCCTTATCTCTGAATTTGTCTACCGATACAAACCATTGTTCAGTAGCCCTGAATAAAACTGGATTTTTACAACGCCAACAATGGGGATAGGAATGTTTAATTTTACCTTTCCCTAATAAATAACCTTTGTCTTGCAAGCTTTCAATAACCTTTGTGTTTGCCTCTTTGTAATACAAACCATTAAAAGGACCTGCATTTTCATTTAATCTACCCTTACTATCCAAAGTAGAAATAATCGGAAGTTTATATTTAATACCGATTTCATAATCTTCCTGTCCATGACCTGGTGCAGTATGTACACATCCTGATCCCTCTTCCAGGGTAACATGTCTGCCCAAGATAATTATTGAATCCCTTTCCAACAACGGATGCCTTGTTTTAATACCTTCAAATAAATCGCCTTTTTTCTCAGCAATAACCTGATATTTTTCAATACCAACTTTTTTCATAACCTGTTCTACCAATTTTGAGGCAAAAATTAGATATCCCCGCTCGGTTTTTACCAGACTATAACTAAAATCAGGATTAAAGGTGATGGCAAAATTACCAGGTATAGTCCAGGGTGTTGTTGTCCAAATAACTACATAGGTTTCTCCATTTTTTGCTTTTGGAAAAATTGAACTAATATTATCAATAACCTTAAATTTCACATAAATAGAATCACTTTCTTCATCACTATACTCTATTTCAGCAGCAGCCAAAGCTGTTTCACAGGAGGGACACCACAATACAGGCTTCAGACCCTTATAAATGTATCCGCGTTCATACATCTTACCAAATACATCAATTTGTTTTTCCTCGTATTCTGGTAAAAAAGTCAGATACGGATTTTCCCAATCAGCACTAACTCCTAATCTTTTAAATTCTTCTCTTTGAATATCGATGTATTTCTCCGCATATTTCTGGCATTTTTTCCTCAACGATACTGGGTCAATATCATTAAGAGTAACATTCAGTTCCTGGCTAACCTTATGTTCTATGGGCATACCATGAGTATCCCAGCCAGGGACATAATAAGCATTATATCCCCTCATCCACTTATATTTTGGAATAATATCTTTAAGTATTTTATTATAGGCTGTTCCAATATGTATATTGCCATTAGCATAAGGAGGTCCATCATGTAGAATAAATTTTTCATTCTTCCTATATTTATTTAACAATTTTTTGTCCAATTCAATATTCTGCCAGAATTCAAGCATCTTAGGTTCTTCTTTTGGCAAATTAGCCTTCATTGAAAAATCAGTTTTTGGTAAATTAAGCGTTTCTTTAAAATCCATATCTTTTCTCCCTTTATCTCGCAATTATCAAATTAAAATAAAAACCCCTTGCCGCTAAAAAGGGCAAGAGGTAAGATTTCCTGCGGTACCACCTTTATTTGTTATTATTGTCTTCATCTTTAAAAGTTAAGTAATAATAACCTTTATGAAAAAATGTTCTTCATATTTAGTATTATCGGTACAACCGTTTTGGCTTATTTAGTATCTTTCAGCCAAAAATTAAAGAGGTGATTTTCAGTATTTATAGAAAACTTACTTTTCCTCTTATCCTTTGCTTGATAACTTCCCTTTACAATGAAATATATTATTTTTGATAAAAAATATTACCATTATTTTCAATAAGAGTCAATCTAAACATACAATAAAGCATATAATAATAAACAAGGGCTACAGGTTCCCTTCTTCATTATTATTCTGGTTCTGATTGTTTCTAATATCATTCCAGTCACTCTTTTCGTTATTCGAGTTCATCTTCATTTTAATATTCTCTATTGCTTTATCCTCAATATTATTTGACTCTAACTTTTCAGGTTCTTCTATCATTTCTTCATCAAACATCCGAATATGAAGTTTTAAAGTATTTTTAAACTTCTCCAGAAGGAGGTACTTTCTTTTTTTAAGAGATTCTATCTCGTTATTGATATCATAAATTTCTTGTTTGGCCTGTTGCTTTATTCTCTCAGCTTCAATTTTGGCATTTTCTATCATTACCTGAGCTTCTTTTTGGACATTATCTTTTATATTTGAAGCACTTTTTTGAGCATTTACCAGTGCACTTCTCAAAGTTTCATCCATTTTGGAATACTCCTCCATCCTGGACTGTAGCCTTTCTACTTCCTCTTTTAGTTTGATATTTTCATTGAGCACCTCTTCGTAATCCTTGGCAATTCTATCTAAGAAATCATCTACTTCTTCTTCATTGTATCCTCTAAAGGATCTATTAAACTGTTGCTGCTCAATATCCATCGGGGTTATTTTCATTAATCGCCCTCCTTCTAATTGACTATCTACTTTAACTTTGAATTTAATTATTTATTAATTATTAATATGTGATATTAAAATAAATTAACTATTAACTTTATCAAGGACGTCCTTAATAGATTTAATAAAAAAAACACAATAATGGGTGACAAATCAATCCCCATTCCACCTAATGGTAAAATTATCCGGAATGGAGCCAATATTGGTTCAGTAACCTGGTATATAACCCTTATAATAGGATTTGTACGGTCAACTGGTAACCAGGATAGAAATATTCTAGCTAATATAAGGTAGCTATAAATTCTAAAAACTATATTAATAATATTAATTATAAAATACATAAATTTTCCTAATCATTTCTTATTTTTCATTCAAACTTTTCTTTTATTCTTTGTCCGTCTACAATATAAACAACCCTTTCAGCCAGGTTTCCCGCATGATCACCTATTCTCTCTAAATTATCTGAAATAAAAATCAAATGGATGGCACGACTGATGGTATGGGGATCTTCAAGCATAAAAGTAAGTAACTCGCGAAAAATCTGTTGGTTTATTTGATCAACTAATTTATCTTTTTCCCAAACAGATTTTGCTAATTCAACATCTCCCCTAAGATAGGCATCAAGGCTATCCTTTAACATATCTTTGGTAATCTCTGCCATCCTTGGAATATCTACTAATGGCTTCACCATCGGTTTTGAAGATAGATATTGACTAGCTGCAGCAATATTAGCAGCACGGTCACCTACTCTTTCTAAATCAGAAATTGCTTTCATGGCAGAGGTAATAACCCTCAACTTCTTCGAAACAGGATGTTTCAAGGCAATCAATTGTAAGCACTGCTCTTCAATATCCAATTCCATTCTGTCTACCTTTTCATCATTATCAATAACTTGTTGTGCCAATCCAGTATCTTTCTCAACCAAAGATTGTATTGCTTCTCCTAATGAATTCCTGACCATTTCTGACATCTTTACCAAATTATCTCTTAACTCTACTAATTCATCCTTAAAAATTGCTATTAATTCTTTATCTTCATTAATTTTTTGTCCCATAATTTTATAATCCTGTAAAAAATTAGCTTTGTAAGCTTTCATATAATATAACAAAAAAGGCTCTTTTTTTCAATTAAATAAAAAATAAATAAAACCATTGCCTAAATAGCATTGACAGTTAGCCTTAATAATCTAAAGACAAAGGTTTTAAAAGAATATCTAATTAAAATATTCAATTTTTCTAGAAATCAGGTTATCCGGCTTTTTTGCTTCTTTAGTGCGCTTCCACCCAAATATGCTTCCTGTACTTTTTTATCATTTTTCAGTTCTGATGACAATCCACTAATTGTAATATTCCCGGTTTCCAATACATATCCCCGGTTAGAGATAGCCAGAGCTTTCCGGGCATTTTGCTCTACAAGCAAAATAGCAACACCCTGCTCATTTATTTCTTTAATTATTTGAAAAATTTGTTTTACCAATAAAGGGGCAAGACCTAAAGATGGCTCGTCCAAAAGCAATAATTCTGGATCACTCATCAATCCCCTGCCTATAGCAAGCATCTGTTGCTCTCCACCAGATAATGTTCCAGCTAATTGTTCCTTCCTCTTTTTTAATATAGGGAATAAATTATAAGCTCGGTCTTTTCTCTCTGAGACAAGCTTTTGATCACCTCTTCGGTTAAAGGCACCTAAATGCAAATTTTCTTCAACAGTAAGGGTAGCAAAGACATGCCTTCCTTCAGGTACATGGGAAATACCATCAATAACTATCTTATAAGCTTCTCTTTTTTTTAAGGATTTTCCTCTAAATATCATTTCACCATCGTGGACAGGAACCAAACCGGATATAGCCCTCAATAAGGTACTTTTCCCAGCACCATTAGCACCTAAAACACTTACAATTTCACCTTTTTCAACATCCAGGGAAATTCCTTTCAATGCTCGAACTGAGCCATAATAAATATGAAGATTATTAATTGTTAATAATTTATCTGTCAAAATTATATATCCTCCTCTTCCTCTTTCCCCAGGTATGCCTCAATAACAACTGGATTGCTATAAACATCCTCAGGTTTTCCTTCTGCGATCTTCTTGCCCTCATCCATTACTGTAACCCAATCAGAAATACCCATTACTACATTCATATCATGTTCGATAAGTAAAATAGTCAGGTCTTCTTTTATCAATTCATTAAGAAAATTCATCAGATCTTCAGATTCTTTATCATTCAAACCACTACTTGGCTCATCAAGTATTAATAAGTCCGGATAACTGGCTAAAGCCCTGGCAATTTCCAATAATCTTTGATTACCATAGGCAATATTCTTTGCTAGTTCATTTTTATAAGAAATCAGCCCAACTTGTTCTAATCTTCTTTCAGCTACTTCCTGTATCTTTCTTTCTTCTTTGATTTGTGAGGGTAATCGAAAGATGGATGGCCATACTCCTGATTGACTGCGTGCATGCTGCCCGGACATTACATTCTCCAGGCAGGTCATACTTTGAAAAAGCCTTATATTTTGGAAAGTTCGTGCGATTCCCTTGGCTAATATCTGATGAGGTTTTAACCCAGCTAATTTTTCTCCTTTGAAAAAATATTGTCCGCCATCAGGTTGGTAAATACCAGTAATAACATTAAAAACAGTTGTTTTCCCAGCACCATTTGGCCCTATAATGCTACTTATTTTACCTTTTTTTACTATTAAATCTATCTGATTAACAGCAACCAGCCCACCAAATCGCTTGGTTAATTTTTTTGTTTCTAATACTA
>CAYOLB010000349.1:0-2596 GCA_964404675.1 uncultured Atribacterota bacterium
CGTTATTTTCTAGATAAAATTGTAACGGAAACCGTAGAGCTAGCTGAACAAAAAATTACCTCCTATAAGGGAAATTACAGTTTTTACTTAATGGAAAAAAATAAACGTAATGAGCTGGAAGAAAAATACCAAAAACATCTGCAAGAAAAAAAAGAACATCTGGAAAATTTTATTGAGCGCTTTCGTTATAAGGCTACCAAGGCTTCTCAGGTACAAAGCAGAATCAAGATGTTAGAAAAGCTCCAATCTGCTGAGAAGAAAGCATCTCCTCCTACTGGTGTTAAATTTAGGTTCGCATCCGCTCCCAGGAGTGGAGAGGAAGTAGTCAGATTAGAAAAAGTTGGTCACAGATATGGAACTAAAACAGTATTTCAAGATGTAAATATCGTCATACATCGTGGGGATCGGGTAGCCCTAACTGGTGTCAATGGTGCTGGCAAGTCTACATTATCAAGAATAGTAAGTGGAGTTGAATCTCCCAGAGAAGGTTTGGTTGATTGGGGTTATCGGGTAAAAATTGCGTTTTTTTCACAGGAAAGTGCGCAAAATTTAAATTATCAGCATTCAGTCTGGGAAGAAATTGATAAAAATGGTACAAACCTGACTGAACAGGAAAAGAGAAATCTCTTAGGCTCTTTTCTTTTTATGGGTGATGATATCTACAAAATGGTAAATCAATTATCAGGAGGAGAAAAATCCCGCTTGGCCCTGGCAAAATTATTATTGGAAGAATCTAATTTTCTTATTCTGGACGAACCGGGAAATCATCTGGATATAAAAACCAAGAATATATTTTACGATGCATTAAAGCAATACCAGGGGACTATCCTTCTTGTTTCTCATGACCGTTTTTTCTTAGACCAGCTTGCCAGAAAGGTTATCGAGATAAGAGAAGGCAATATCTTTATTTATCCCGGAAATTATTCCTATTTTATTCAGAAACGTCAACAGCTCCTGGAAAAGGAAAATCAAGAATCCATTCAACTTTCAGCAAACAAGAAAGAATCAAAGCCGAGCTTGCTTGAAAAACAAAAAAGAAGGATTCAAGCAGCACAAAGGAATCAGCAATATCAATTAATAAAGGAAATAGAAAAAGACATACAGCCATTGGAAGAAAAGATATACTATTTAGATAAACAAAAGCACAACATTGAAAGGCAATTATGTCATAAGGATGTGCTGCAGAATTCTGCTAAGGTTCAAGAACTCAAAATTGATTTGCATCAAACCAATCATGAATTAGATACACTAATAAAACAATGGGAATTATTAATAAACAAAAAAGAAAAAATAGAAAATGTTTCTTTCAATGAAGAATAGTCAGATATTCTATTTTTAAGTCAATATTTTGTTATTTTATTAATTCTAATTTTGCCTCTAGTAAAATTTTTCTTATTGCTTTTTGTTCTTCTAATTTGGTTGGCAATAAGGGAGACCTTACTTCTCCGCCTTTATATCCCAGCAAATCCATAGCGTATTTTAGTCCACTGATACCATATTGTGCTGTTATAGCATAATTTACTGGAATCATTCTGAGTTGTAAGTCCCGAGCTTCTTTTATTTTTCCTTCTTCTACCAATTGATAGATTTCTACACATTTTTCCGGAACAATATTAGCCAGGGCCAGTATACCTCCTTTGCAACCAAGGGTAAGAGCCCCTAAAAGTGCTCCAGCTGTACCTACTAAAACATTAAAATCAGAATCAACACAATTAAGGTATTGGCCTAATTGGTTAACATTGCCACTACTATCTTTAATACCAACTATATTGGGGTGTTTTGATAGGATTGAAACCACTGATTCACTTATATTGACCCCGGTGAATTTGGGAACATTATAAAGCATAATTGGTATTTCTGATTTTTCGGCAACAGCAGAATAATAATTTATCAACGCTTCATCATTCATTTTATTGCCATAGTAAGAGGGTGTGACAATAAGCGCGGCATGTGCTCCTATCTCTGCCATTTCATTGGTAAGATTTATAGTTTCCCGGGTTGATTCACAACCAGTGCCAGCAATAATTTTCATATCTTTAGAAGCTGATTTGATAACTGTGTGAACGACCTCGATTTTTTCCTTTTCAGAAAGAAATACATTTTCTCCGTTAGAACCTAAAACAACCACACCTCTGATACCGCTTTGATTTAATTTCTCTATATTATCTGTCAGGTATTGAAAAGAAACCTCCTCTTCTAGAAAAGGAGTAACAATAGGCGGATAGATACCGCTTAAATTTGATTTCTGCAAAATAATACCTCCCTGGATTTTACAATATAGCTAAATAAAGACTTTATGATTTTTTGATTAGTGTATTAATTATAATAGATAATGCCATTTTAGTAAATTATTCTTCTATATCTATTTCCTATATTTTTGCATTGACAGAATCGTAATTCAATTGTATACTTGTTGTTAATATCAAGTACTAATATATACTATTAATACATGATATTATTTAAAATAAAGATTATTTGAAGTTTGCAAGATATAGATTAAGGATTAATATTACATGTTTTATAGTGAATTAATTGGAATAGGTGGCTATGTTCCTGAGAGAACAGTCACCAATGAAGAACTGGAAAATATTGTAGA
>CAYOLB010000350.1:0-2765 GCA_964404675.1 uncultured Atribacterota bacterium
CGGGATGGTTGAAGAGATTGAGAGATTATGGGAATCAGATGTAGAAGAAGAATTTGACTTGAAGGCAGAAAGCAATACTGTCCGCATCATGAATTTACATAAAGCAAAAGGGCTTGAGGCACCGATAGTATTTCTGGCAATACCTTTTAATAATAGAAAGCATGAACCTGATAGCCATATTCAACGGCAGTCCCAGACACCAAAGGGCTATTTTATGGTAAAAAAAACCAGTGATTACGGTAACGGTAAGACTATTGCCCAGCCTCCCGAATGGGATAATTATTGCGAAACAGAGAAGTTATATCTAGCATCAGAAGAAACACGCCTGAGTTATGTGGCTGCTACCAGGGCAAAGAATCTGCTTGTAATAAGCAGTCTTGGAAGACAGGAAGCACAAAACAAAAATATCCCATGGAAGTCTCTGCTAAAAAACATTAATGATAACATGATTTTGTCTATTCCCGAAATATATGAGAAAAAAGAAAAAAATATAAAACCGGATTACCTTGTAAAAGAGCATGAAAAGCAAATACTTGAGATTACAAACAAATATCAGGAGCTGCTTGTTGCCGATTATATAGAAAAAACACCTTCAGAACTGAAAAATTCAGCTCTTCAACAAATGGTCTCTGTTCCAACACTAGATAAAGGTGGAACAGACTGGGGTAAGGCAGTACATGAAGTAATGGAATATTTCCTTAATATACAGCGGCCTAAAGAAACACTGTTGTCTTTTATTGTTTATTCTCTGGAAAAGAATAATCTGCCACTATACCGGAAGGAAGAACTCTTTGGACTGATTGAGAAATTCCGCGGAAGCAAGCTATATTCCAGGATTATCAAATCAGAAAAAGTTTTTACAGAAGTCCCATTTAATTTTAAAAGCACAGCAGATGAACCACTTTATAAGCAATTAATTGATGCTGCTACTGAAACACGTGTGAATAAATTATCCCCGATATTGTTAAATGGCTTTATTGACCTTGTTTTTAAAGAACCGGCAGGATGGATTATTGTAGACTATAAGACAGATTGTCCCAAATATGAAAAGGATTATGATTTTTTGAAGAAAAAATACCAGTTGCAGATTGATGTTTACGGATATGTTTGGGAAAAATTAAGCGGGGGAAAAGTGAATGATAAAATTATTTATTTTATCTCGAGGTAATCAGCAAGTGAATGCTGACCACCTCCAGAGCAATTCTAAATCTTGGGCCCCCTCAGCCAATACCGCTTATCAGAATACGAATATATTTCAGGGCTTGCCCTTCTTTTTCTAATACATCTCTTAGCTTTTCAACAGCTTTTGAGGTAATGTTTATATCCATCTGTTTGTGTCCCCTTATTGTATTGTTTTAATAAACCTTTTTTCAGGTTAGTAGATTATCATAACATAAAAAGGGATATTGTCAACTGATAATTTATTTAAGAAATCGGTTCAATAAAACAATCAGAAGTATTGACAGAAAATGATATAATTATTTATATGAAAAAACGTTCATATGTTATTATCTGTTGGTCAAAAAAATTCTGTTATGGAGAAAGGGGGGTGAAAAAGTGAAAAAAAGTTTTACTCTTCTAGCAATTTTTATTGTTTCTGCTTTATTGATGTCTGGATGTATGTTACCTATTTTTGACAATAATGCTCCGGTTATTGAATCTTCTCCAAAAACGACTGCAACAGCAGGTACATTATTTACTTATCAAGTTATTCTAAATGAAGATGCAAGTGATAATATTGTGTTCAGCCTAACCAAGTTTCCTGAGGGTATGGTTATTAATAGCTATACAGGTCTTATTAGCTGGACTCCTGAAGAAAGTCAAGTTGGAGAACATGAGGTTAGTGTCAAAGTTAGTGACGGTTGGCGCAAGGGTACTCAGGATTTTTCTATTGAAGTTGGTCTGAAAAAGTTAAGCTCTATCAGTGTTCTACCCACTGGCATGTCATTTACAACCGCAAGTATTTCCAAACCGGTTAGTTCTATAACTGCTTATTATAGTGATGGTTTAAGTGCCTCAATTGAAAAAAGTGATTGCAGCTATCAATCAAGCGATAATAATGTAGCTACAGTAAGCACCAGTGGAATAATAACTCCCAAGTCAGCAGGAAGTGCAACAATCACAGTCAGTTATACTGAAGATGATATCACAGAAAGTGATACGGTTAATGTAACAGTATCAGTGTATAGCCCTCCTCCCAGTGGCGGCTGAGGAAGCTAAATGCATTCCTGATAGGTTATCAGGTTAAAAAATTACTCAAAAATGAAAAGACAAATAATAAAAATGCCCATTATGGTAGCTAATACCAAAGATGGGTATTTTATTATTTTTAAAAGAGACTAAATCGAGTTTTACAATTAAACGAATAAATAGAAAAATTCTTGCTGTTATGATATTATTTAAGTTGAGTTTTTATATAAATATGCTGTCATTATATGAATAAGAGGAGAAAATTTTAATTTGGAAAAACCAGAAATTGTTAGTCAAAAAGTTTTGCACGATAAATTAGCTAAAATTCCCAGTGTAGAGGAAATATTAGAGCAAAAAGAACTGGAAGCCGTTATTCAGCAGTATTCCAGAAAAATGATTGTCCCTTTAATCAGGACGGTTTTGGAAAAAGAAAGAAAAGATATTATTAATGGAGGTACTCTTTCTCCAATTACTCAAATTATCCAAAAATGCCTCTCTCTTATCAGAAAAGATTATCAATCCTTTATTCGCCCGGTTATTAATGGAACAGGTGTCGTTCTGCATACCAATCTGGG
>CAYOLB010000351.1:0-16270 GCA_964404675.1 uncultured Atribacterota bacterium
TTTTACTGAATCGATATATAATTATCATATTAAGATATTCATTATGATTGGAGGTGAAGAATTTTTATAAGCAAAATTTTATGATAGGAGGTGATAGTAAAAAAAATTTTTAATTCTGTAGAATAACTGGATTTATCAATACTTTGTATGAAGGGAAGTAAAATGAAAAAAACACTGATATGGATGTTATCAATAGTATTTGTGCTGTCTATTACAGTTTTTGGTATTAGCTGCAAAGAAGAGGCAGTGGAAGAAGCAGCAGAAGAGGCAGTGGAAGAAGCAGCAGAGGAAGAAGGAAAACCAGTTGCTGAAAGTGAATGGAAAGTGGTTTTTGTAACACATGACTTAAATCCGTTTTTTGCTACTATAGCTGTAGGACTTAAAGATTTTGCAGCATTGGCTGGCTGGGATGCAGAGCTTATCGGTCCGGCTGTGCACGATGTTCAGGGTACAATAGAAACACAGTATAGCGTAATTCAATCCAAGCCAGATGCAGTTGCTTTCACGGCTGTTGATTCTGAATCTTTTAATAAACCAATCAAAGAAGCACAGGATGCAGGAATTTTTGTAGTATTGTTTAATACAAGAGCACCTGGAGTCAAAGAAGCAACAGGTGTTGCTTACGTAGGTCAGGATTTCATAGAAGCCGGAAATGTTGCTGGATATGAGTTATGTAAATATATTGAAGAACATACTGGTAGAAAAGATGGAAAAGTAGTTATGTCTAACTTCGCCCCTGGTCATTTTGCACTTGAAGCCAGAAACCTTGGTGGCTCACAGGGAATTGAAAGATATAATGAAGAATTCGGTACAAGCTTTACTTCAGAAGATCTTGCAACTTCTTCAGATGAGACAGAAGCAATATCAATATTTGAAGCTAAATGGGCAGCCGAAAGTGATGAAATAGTAGGATGGTTATCTTCTGAATTCACCCATGGTTTTATCGCTAACTGGTCAAAGAAAGAAGATCTTGTAGGAAAATTTGCTGTAGGCGGATACGATACAGAAGAAGCTGTCTTGATGGGAATTCAGGATGGTTCTGTCGACTTTACTATTGGCCAGAACCCTTATGGCCAGGGTTTTATAACCTCTGCATTAATGTATCAGTACCTTCTGGCAAAACAACCTGCTGGTGATGTTGATACTGGAGCTGAGCTAATAGATGGAACAAACATAGAAGAGGTACTTGAGAGAGAAGCTGTCTGGAAGGAAAGAGGAGAAGCGCTTGGAATAATAAAGTAAAAGTTGTTTAAATATCTTAATTTTTATAATTTAAGAAGAATTGCTGGTAAACTTTAACGTAATCTGTAAAAAGTAAATTGATAGTAAAATTTTGAAATAAGTAATTTTTTGGCTATAAGTTTACCAGCATATTTGTAAAAAATATGAAATGGAGAAAAGAATATGGAACCCGAAATGGAAAATAATACTGCTGGAGTTCAGCTAAAGCAAAAACCGATAATCGAGCTTCAGGGAATAAGTAAAGATTTCGGTTCTGTGAAAGCCCTCCAGGAAGTTAGTTGTTCTTTTTACCCTGAAGAAGTTGTAGGTCTTGTTGGTGACAATGGAGCCGGAAAATCTACTCTAGTAAAGATTATAGCAGGGGCACTGAGGCCGAGTGCAGGAAAAATTTTGGTAGATGGTATACCTGTTACAATCCGTAACCCTCTTGATTCAATGTCTCTTGGAATAGCTGTAGTTTACCAGAATCTGGCTCTTGTGGACCAGAGAGATGTGGTATCAAATATATTTCTTGGACGTGAATTAGTAAAGGGTCTGGTATTGGACAGAAAAAAAATGAACGAGGAAGCAGGTAGAGTCCTAAAAGAATTGGATATTGAGATACCCTCTCTTAAAACGGAAGTAGGTATGCTTTCAGGAGGACAGCGGCAGGCTATCGCAGTAACAAGATCAATCCGCCATGGAGAGAAGATAAGATTGGTTATTATGGATGAACCTGTTGCTGCACTGGGAGTAGCTGAATCAAGAAAAGTACTTGCTCTTATTAAAAGATTAAAAGAACAGGGTATCGGAGTAATTGTTATCAGCCACAATATGGAACATGTATTTTCTGTTGCGGATCGTATAATGGTGCTTAGAAGAGGAAGTTTAGTGGGAATACGCAATAAAGAAAATACGGATGCTGTTGATATTGTCAAACTTATTGTAGGCGCAGAGCACCTTTAGTGGTTTATTAAGAAGGAGACCATATGAATTTTTTTAATAGAAGAAAAAAAGGGATTATCGCTATTTTGAATATAAGAGAGTTTAGTATCTTTTTAGCTGCCATAGCCTTATTTATTGCTCTTTCACTAGCTACACCACATTTTCTCACATTGGATAATTTACTTTTAGTAGCAAGGCAGATATCTATTCTAGCGATACTTGCGACAGGTATGACATTCCTTTTTATTGCTAAAGAGATTGATTTATCCGTAGGTTCAATTTACGGATTTTTGGCTATTATTCTGGCTTACCTTATAGAAAGGGTCACTGTTAATCCCTGGATATCGTTAGCCATTGTAGTTTTTTTAGGTGCTTTAATAGGCCTGGTTAATGGTATTTTTACAACTGTTTTCAGGATGCCCTCCTTTATTGTAACTCTTGGAATGTTAAGTATCCTGAGGGGTGGTGCACTTTTGATAAGCGGAGCATGGCCGATAAATGTTTATCTTCCCATAGACCATACTTTTCCGAATATTACATCGGGTAAAGTGGGAGGTGTGGTACCAACCCAGATATTCTGGATGTTAGCAATTATAGCTATTGCAAGCTTTGTGCTGAGTAAAACACGATTTGGTGCACATGTCTATTCAACAGGAGGTAATGAAGAAGCAGCAAAATTGACAGGTATTTCTGTAAGAAGGATTAAAATAATATCTTTTATGATAACCGGGTCGCTATGTGCTATAGGTTCAGGTTTACTGGTTGGTCAGGTTGGTTCCGCTTTCCCATTAGCGGGTCAGGGGTTCGAATTAAGCGTAATCGCAGCTGTAGTAATTGGTGGAACACAATTATTTGGAGGAAGAGGGACTATTATAGGGACATTAATAGGTGCAGTGATAATGGGTATGATCTCAAATGGCCTGGTGCTGCTCGGAGTAAGTTCCCATCTCACACCTATCGCAGAAGGTGGAATTATTATACTGGCAGTTCTTTTGCATACCCTTACCCAGACAAGAAGAAGTTAATAATAGTATTTTATCCTTCAAAAGCAATTCTTAATCTTTTTTAACATAAATAATTAGCTTAAGGTAAATTTTGGCTTTAAAATCAAAAGAACTAGAATTTAGACGATTCAAAGAAGGTACAAGTGTTCATCTGTATCAGGAAGACTGGCACCCATTTCAAAATCTTCCCAATGCTTTGAAAAAGTTTGAAGGCCTGACAGGAATAAAAGTTAATCTGCAATGGGATAAATTAAATTCTTCTGATATGACTGATAAGATGTGGAACGAAATGGAAAGCAGTTTTACTGATGAAGAACCCCCTTACGATCTTATATGTGCGGATCCCATAATAATAAAAGAATACGCCTTTAAAGACAGAGTTGAGGAGCTTAACGAATTAATTGATAAAGATAATTATGAGCTTGAAGATCTTGAACCTATGTCACTTACGGCTTCCACAATCGATAAGTCCATATATGGACTTCCTGGCTGTTTTGTATGTAATGTTTTGATGTACAGGGTTGATTTATTCAAAAAATATTCAATAAAAGTGCCCGCTACAATGGAAGAGTTTTATAAAAGTGCTTGTGATGTTCAAAGAGCTGTAAGAGAAGATGGTTGTAAGGATTTTTATGGTATTACAGCAAGAGGAGCAACGGGCGCAGGATATATAGGCTGGATATTTACATCAACGTGGGCACCTTCCTGGGGAGTTGATTTTAATGAAGGCTATAGTGTCATAGAGTCCGTGGAACATATTTCTGCTTTAGAAAATTTTGTTGGATTATTGCAGAAAGCCGGGCCAGGTGAACAGCCTGAAATGGAATGGATAGAATCGTTGAATTATTATAAAAGCGGTAAGTCAGCAATGATAATCGAAGTAGGTACAGAATTTGCTAATCTATATAAAAAAGGCGGGAAAATAATTGAAAACTCACGCTGTGTAATGGTACCATCCGGACCTTCCGGAAAACCACATCCTGGCCTATATGCACCTGCTTACGCTATCCCAAAGAAGTCAAAAGTCAAAGATGCCGCATGGGAGCTGGCGAAATTCTTATGTTCGCCTAAACAACAACTTGAGGATGCATTATTATCGGAAGCAGTTGAGACCATGAGTAAGAGTGTATTAAAAGATAAAAGCATGGATAAGCATTTTAGGCCCGATCTATTAGAAGTTACAAGGAAGAATAGAAACTATGCAAGAGATGAAAGGCCTTATTCAAAACATGGTTTAAAATATTTATCTATACTTGGTAATGAATATAATGAGGTACTACGCAACAAAAAGACAGCTGCGAGAGCTATGAAGGAAGCATCGGAAAAAATAAAAATGCTGGATAAAAATTAATTATTTATACTTGAATTATGCGGAGGTCAGAATGTCATTTTACGGGAAAGAAGTCAGGATTAGAAGACTTTTTAATAATAAATCCGGGAAAGCGCTTATAGTAGCTCTTGATCATCCAATAGGCTGGGGTATGCTTGATGGAATAAAAAATATTGATGAAACTTTAAAAAAGATCATAGATTCGAAACCTGAGGCTATAACACTTCAAAAAGGTATTATAGAAAAATGTCTCAGCAAATATCCTTCAGATATTCCATTTATAATGAAAGCAACATCTTTTTCACCATTCCAGCCGACATATGATGTTCAATTAGGAGATGTAGAAGAAGCAATAAGGCTTGGAGCAGATGCTATTGCTGTCGGATGTACAGTATGTGGGAAGGAACAGCCGGAGCTCCTAAAACAATTGGGCAAAATTACAAAAGAAGCCTCATCATTTGGATTGCCTGTAGTATCACATATATATCCTAAAGGCAATCTCATAAAGGATACAGATAGATACCTGGCAAAATATGTTTCCTATGCTGCAAGAGCTGCAGCAGAAGTTGGTGTGGATATCGTAAAAACTTTCTATACAGGCGACCCCGAAACCTATAGGGAAGTAATAGAATCATGTCCGGCAAGGGTCGTTGTATCAGGAGGGCCTAAATTACCGGAAATTAAAGATGTACTGGAAATGACAAAAAATGCCATTACTGCAGGTGCATATGGCGTAACATATGGAAGAAATGTATGGCAATCCGATGATCCTGTAAAAGTTATAAATGGTCTTAAGATGATAATTCATGATAATAAGGAAGTGGATGAAGTTTTAGAATATTTGAATAAATAGAAAAAATTTTAAAATTTAGAAATCAATGCTCTATTTTAATAACATTAAAAATAAAAGATAAAATGAAATATTCTGAATTAAATTTTTACAGTTTAAAAAATTTGAATATTGAAAAAAAATTTGTATTGATTCCCATAGGGTGTATGGAAGTGCACGGCCCTGTCCTACCTTTTGGATCCGATGTATATATTGCAGAAGCATTTGTAAGTTTGTTGGAGAAGAAAATAGATTCTATCGTAATGCCCACAATTTCTTACGGTTATTCAGCTGTAACAAAAGAAATATATGGAACATTAAGTATTGATTTAGAAATTTTGTCAAATTATTTAAAGAATATAATTTATAATTTAATAAAACTGAAGTTAAAAAAAATTATAATAATCAATATACACAAGGATAATGACCTGGTAATTAAACTGGCAATAAATAGTATATTTGAGGAATTCAAAGTTCCGGTCTTATATATAAATCCATTTTTAGACTTTGCTGAATTAGATAAAGAGATATTCAGTAAAGAAAGAAATTCTTATAAGGAAACATCGTTAATACTTGCAAGTCTTAGAATACTTAAGCAAAAATATAAAAATGAAAAAATTGATATACCAAAAAATATATATAAAAAACCTATTTTTTTAAAAAAACTTTTAGAAATTGGATATGTTAAATATACATATACTAATGAGATGCAGCATATTAACCCCGAAAAAAACCCATCTGAAAAAGAGGGAATTATCTATATGAAATCAGTTGTCTCTGAGATAGAAAAAAAGATACATTACCTCGAAGAATATATAAATTTCTTAAAAAAGATAGATGAAGAACAAAAAAATTAATAGAGAAGAATTAATTTATAAGATTGCAAAGCTTCATTATATAGATAAGATAAGCCAAAAAAACTTAGCAAGTATTTATAATTTATCTACAGCTACTATATCCAGGTTTATTAATGAAGCTGAAGAATTAGGAATAGTTGATATTAAAATAAGAGATATAGCTGGTGCCAATAGGAAAATAGAAAATAAAATAAAGGAAAAATATGATTTAAAAAGAGTAAATGTAACAGTGGTACCATATGATGATAAGAATATAATAAAAAGTATTATAGGCAAAAGCGCAGCATCCTTGATTGGGAAATTATTAAGGGATAACTTAAGGATAGGGATAGCATGGGGCCAATCCATACATGAGATGATAAAATTTTTGGATTATAAATACTATAGGAATATTAAAGTTGTTGATTTAATTGGTAATGTCGGGAAATTATACTATGACATAAGCGCCTCATCTTTAGCGCAGGAATTCGCCAGGAAAATTAATGCTAAAAATTATTTTATGAGCTCACTTGCAATTGTTAAAAATAAGGAGATCAGAGATCTTATAGTTAAAGAAGATGAAATAAAAGATGTAATTGAAATGACTAAAGATCTGGATATTGCAATAATAAGTATAGGCATCCCTGATATAGAATCAAGCATAATAGCAAATTTAAAATATGGTAAGGATATCGTTTTAGAGGCGAGGAAAAAGAAAGCAGTTGGTGATATTTGTTTAAGATTTTTTGATAATGATGGACAAAAAATAAAAACAAGTTTTGACAATCGGATTGTCGGTATTGATTTAGACGATTATAAAAAAATAAAAACAAAAATTTGTATTTCAGGAGGGTTGCATAAATTTGAAGCAATAAAATCTGCCTTAAAAAATAAATTGATCGATATTCTAATTACAGATAATCTGGTAGCTAATAAATTATTAGAGAATCAATAAAACATAATTAAATACAATTTATTATAGGCTGATTTTATTTATAGTTTAGGGATTTATGAGTATTTTAGGGATAGACATAGGAACAACAGGATGCAAAGTAATTGTGTTCAATAGATTTGGAGATATTCTTTCATATGGATATAAAGAGTATCCTTTAATTCATCCTAAAAAAGGGTGGTCTGAACTAGATGCAGAATTGATATGGGAAAATATTAAAAAACTAATCAGTAATGCAGCTTTAAGGGTTAAAAAAGATAAAATAAATTCATTTAGCTTATCCTGCCAGGGAGAGGCTGTTATACCGGTTGATAAAGAAGGGAATAGCCTATATAACGCAGTGGTGACTTTTGATTCAAGAACTAATAGCCAATATAAATTCTGGAAGGAGAGGCTTGGAAGTAAAAAAATATTTGAGATAACGGGTATGCCTCTTCATCCGATGTATAGTATAAATAAAATAATCTGGTTCAAAAAGAATTTAAAAGATATTTTTAAAAGGACATATAAATTTCTCTGTTTTGAAGATTTCATTTTTTTAAAATTAGGATTGGAGCCCACCATAGACTATTGTCTGGCATCAAGGACTATGGCATTTGATATTATTAAGAAAGATTGGTCTGAAGTTATTTTAAAAGAGTCAGGTATAAGCAGGGAACTTTTATCAGAAGTAAAACCTTCAGGGACAATTGTTGGAGAAATTAATTCAAAAAATGCACAAGAGATGGGCATTGATAGTCATGTGGTAGGGGTCACTGGTGGGCATGATCAGGGTTGCGGTGCTTTTGGCGCTGGAATTATTGAAGAAAAAAAAGCTATGAATGCAACTGGGACTTCAGATGTGATAGCGCCTGTATTTGATCAATTTAATCTTGGTGAACTAATGCTTAAAAATAATTACCCATGTTACCCATATGTTGTAGATGATAAATATATGACAATAACCTTCAATCTGTCAGGAGGATTGCTTCTAAGATGGTACAAAGATAAATTTTATAACGAAGAAAAGGAGATTGCTGAGAACGGTAAAAATAATATTTACGATGTTATAATTGACAGGATGAATAAAAATCCTGTGAATGTCTTTATGCTACCTCATCTGGTAGGAAGTGGAACTCCTTATCTTGATCCTGATTCAAAGGGTATTATAATCGGCCTGGATTTAGAAACTGATAAAAGTATCCTGACAAGAGCTGTGCTTGAGAGCAATGCATATGACCTTAGATTAAATTTGGAAAAATTAAGGGAGTCCGGAATAGAAATAAATGAATTGATTTCTATAGGCGGCGGCTCTAAATCCAGACAGTGGCTTCAGATCAAGGCAAATGTATTGGGAATCAGAGTTATGACTTTAAAAAATACCGAATCTGCATGTCTGGGGGCAGCACTTCTGGCAGGCATAGCTAGCGGAGTATATTCTTCTTATAAAGATGCTATTGATAATACAGTAAGATATAGTGAAATATTTGAGCCACAAAAAGATAAAGAAGCAGCATACCGTGAAAGATATATGATCTATAAAGATATTTATAAAAATAACTTTGGGCTGCTACATAGGATAAGCAGATTAAGAAGTTATTAATAATTATTATATGTTATTTTAAAAAGGAGTAAGCATGGAAAAATTACCGTGGAAAATATCAGCAGGATTATGGTTTATTGAAAGCACAGGAGGAGACAGATTTACATCGAAATTTAAGGATGGAATAGGAATAAAAGAAAGGATTAAACTTTTAGGAGATTCTGGCCTGGTAGACGGTATCGAGTTACATTTTCCATATGAAGTAACAGAAGATTCATTTGATGAAATAAGAGATATAGCCAGGAATCTTAATTTAAAAATTCTCACAGTTATTCCAGGATTATTTAATGAAATGATTTTTAAGAACGGTTCCCTCAGCTCGCCTAATAATAAGACGCGTACTATTGCTATAGAAAGGATTATAACTTCGTTAAAGATGAATGAGGTGTTGCAAAAAAATGAAGAGGGAGGAGATTTTGCTATATTCTGGCCAGCTGCTGATGGTACCACATATGCATTTGATTCGGATCATATAGAAAAAAGAAAATTAATAAAAAATGGTTTATTAGAAGCATTAAGCTCTACAAAAGGTAATATAGTATTGGAGCATAAACCTTCCGATCCAGCGGCAAAGACTTATTTTGGTACAACCGGTGAGGCAATATTGTTGGTTAGGGATTTAAGAAAAGAAATAAACGACAATACAAGAGTTGGAATAAATCCGGAGATGGCGCACCTTCTTATGGCTGATGCCTCTCTTGGCAGTGATGTAAGTTTATTGATAGAGGAAAATATGTTATTTCACACCCACTGGAACACATGTCATAGAAGAGGGGCTGATACTGACATGATTGTAGGCACGGATAATTTTTTTGAATCAATGGAAGTATTCTATTGGTTGAAAAGAAGCGATTATAATAGATGGTTAGGGCTGGACCTCATGCCTAAAAATGAAAATAGTATAGAAGCAGTCAGGGTATCAATAAAAGCAATGACGATAATGTATAATAAAATGTTAGAAATAGAAGATAAAATAAATGACTTCGTCAGTTCGGAAAGGGAAGACGTAACTGAAGTGTACGATAAAATTTTTGAGTAAATCAATAAAAATCTAAAATGTAAGGAGTTGATTATTTATGAACTCAAGGGAAAGGGTCAAAAAAGCTTTAGATCACAAGCAACCTGATAAACTGCCCGTTGATTTTGGAGGTTGGCTGGCAACAGGTATAAATGTAAGCACCATTTATAAAATAAGACAAAGATTAGGTTTGGATAAACCAAAAACACCGGTTAAGATAGTAGAGCCATATCAGCTACTTGGTGAAATAGATGAAGATCTTAGAAAAGTAATAGGTGTTGATGTATATCCAATATTAGGAAGCAAGAATTTCTTTGGATTTGAAAATACAAACTGGAAAGAGTGGGAACTATGGGATGGAACACCTGTGTTGGTACCAGAAAAATTTAATACGGAAGCAGAAGATGATGGAAGAGTATATATGTACGCAAAGGGTGATAAAAATTATCCTCCCTGTGCCGTTTTGCCTAAGAAGGGTTATTATTTTGATGAAATTATAAGACAAGAAAAAATTGATGATAATAATTTAAATGTGAAAGATAATCTAGAAGAATTTAAGATAATTTCTGATGATGAGTTGAACTATATAAAGGAAGAAGTTGATAAAGCTTATTATGGAACAGATTATTTTCTATTTGGAAGCCTGGTATCTTCAGGATTTGGAGATATTGCCCTTGTTCCGGCTCCGACATTGAAAGATCCAAAGGGGATAAGAGATATTGCTGAATGGTATATATCGATAGGGTCCAGAAAAGAATATGTACGTAAAATATTTGAGGGGCAATGTGATATTGCTATTGAGAATTATAAGAAAATATTCGAAATTGTCGGTAATAAGATTGGTGCATTTGTTATAACTGGAACAGATTTTGGTACCCAGACCAGCCTTTTTTTCTCTGTAGATACATACAGAGAATTGTTTAAACCTTTTCATTCAAAAGTAAATAAATGGATTCATGAAAATACAGAGTGGAAGACTTTTATCCATACTGATGGTGCAATCGAACCATTAATGAGCGAATTTATTGAAGCAGAATTTGATATACTTAATCCGGTTCAAATATCTTGTAAAAACATGGAGCCTGCTTCCCTGAAAAAAAAGTATGGAAAACATCTTACTTTCTGGGGTGCAGGAATTGATACACAATACACTCTGCCTTTCGGTACTCCTAAAGAAGTTAAAGAGCAGGTAAGAAGACTTATCGAGATTTTTAATAAAGATGGTGGTTTTGTTTTTTCTTCTATACATAACGTCCAGGCGAGTATACCTACCGACAATATGTTAGCTATGTTTGAAGTAATCAGGGAATACAGGTAATTGTAAATATAATTGGATTTAATAGAAAGGCCAAAATGGCGGCAAGAAAACTTGGCATTGGGATTATTGGCTGCGGCAAAGCTGGTAATTATCATGCTTATTGGTACTCAAGAAACGCTAATTGCAATTTAATAGGGTTTTATAATAGGACTAAATCAAAAGCTCTGGATATGGCTAAAAAATATAATGCCAGAGTTTATGATAAATGGGAAGAATTAGTAAATGAAGATAAGATAGATATTGTGAGTGTCTGTACCCCAGTATCACAACATAGAGAACAGGTATGTTATGCATTGAGTCGTTCAAAACACGTACTCTGCGAAAAGCCAATGGCCTGCACGGTTGAAGAGTGCAATGATATTATTAATATGTCAGAAAAAAGTGGAAATAAATTGGGAGTTTTCTTTAATATGAGATTCAATCCAGTAGTTGAAGCAGTTGATAAAAATATAAAAAGAATCGGGGAATTATTAAATATAGATATATCTTTCCAGTTTAATAGGGAAGAACTTGGGTGGCGGGGCAAATCAGAGTCGAATACTGGAGTACTAATGGAATTGGGTACTCATGCAGTTGATTTAGCAATTTATTGGTTTAACGATATTGTAGAGGTTAAATCTGAGGTTAATAGTTTTATAAAAGATAATCAATGCGATGACCATGTTTATGCGATTTTTAGATTTAAGAATGGTAGTGTCGGCAAATTGTATACCAGCTATAATGACCCAAGTTTCTATGATCAAATATTTGAAGGTATAGCAGGACAGATACTTGGCAGAGATGGGAAGATCTGTTTTCTTTTAAATTCTTATGTTCCCGAAATAAACAGGGTATTTATTATAAAAGAAGGTATAAAAGAAGAAATTGAATTGAGGAAACCGTCAAGGTATGATCCAGTATACCCGGGCCATACGGATAGTTTTGGTAAATTAATCGATAATTTTATTGATTCAATAATAAAGGAAAAAGAATTTGTACCATCCGGTATGGAAGGATTAAAAACTATAAAATTTGTAGAAGATGCTTACAGGTCTTCGAATTGGAGGTAAGGATTGAAGGCATTAGTATTCAGGGGTATTGCGAATTCAAGGATTGAGGAGGTAGATGAGCCAGCTATAACTGGTTCAGAGATTATTATAAAGGTTAAGGCATGTTCAATATGTGGTACAGATATAAAGTTAAATAAAGGTGCCAGCACTAAACTTACAAAACATGGCACAAAAAATATGATCTTCCCCAAAATTACCGGTCATGAGATTGCAGGCATAATTACTGATATTGGGGGGAAGGTAAAAGATTTCAATTTAGGAGATAGGGTTAACATTTCTCCTGTAATCCCCTGCGGGGAATGTGATTATTGCAGAATCGGACATCAAGAGGTTTGCGATAATAAAATTACTATAGGATTCGATATAGATGGAGGATTTGCGGAATATCTAAAGATTCCAGAGATTGCTATAAGAGAGGGATGTATTCATAAAATAGCTGATGATATTAGCTTTGAAGAAGCAGCTATTACAGAACCATTGTCCGTTGTTTTAAATAGTCAGGATAGGTCTAGAGTAGGGCCAGCTGATTCAGTTCTAATAATTGGAGCAGGACCGATAGGATTACTACAAATCCAGGTTGCAAGGTATAGGGGTTCTTCAAAAATAATGGTTGCAGATATTTCTCAGGACAGATTAGACTTTGCCAGTAAATTTGGCCCGGATATTTTAATAAATAATAAAAATGATAATTTAATAGAAGCAGTTCTTGAATCAACCGATGGAAATGGTGCCGATGTAGTAATGATATGTGCTCCATCAAAAAATCTTTTCTCGGAGTGTTTAAAGTTAACAAATAAACTTGGTAGAATTAATTATTTTGCTGGTTTATCTAAGGATGATCCAGAAGTTGATATTAATGCAAACTTGATTCATTACAATGAATTGACAGTAACCGGCACCAGCGACTCCACACCCCTTCAGAATAAAGAATCAATAGAACTTATCAATAATAGAAAAATTGATATAAAGAATCTTATCAGTCATAGATTTTCAATTGAGGATTATTTTAAAGGTCTGGAGATAGCACAATCTGGAAAAGCAAAGAAAGTGGTAATTACTTTCTAATATTGAATATTTGGAATTAATTTTTTTTAACAAGTAAAAAGGATAAATATGAACGTAAAAGCTTTACAATGTTCCGGTAAAAATAAATTAGAACTGATCGAATTTGAAAAACCGGTACCTGATTTTGATTCTGCACTTTTAAAAATTAAAATATGTGGAATCTGCGGTACAGATTTACATGGAATAGAAGGTAAAAGGGATATAAAATATCCTTTTATACCGGGGCATGAAATAGTAGGTACTATAGATTCAATTGGCAAAGATGCCAATAGATTTATTAAGACCATTGGTGGACCCGGTTTTAGTACAGGTGACAGGGTGACTATTAACCCCAGAATAGTTTGTGGAAAATGCTATTATTGCGAAAAGTTTCCTTTATATCAGGAAATGTGTATTAATTCCATAACCGCCACTTCAATAGGAAGTAGAGATTATCCATATCTTTTAGGTGGTTTTGCCGAGTATCTTTATGTTCTGCCGGGTTCCGAAGTAATTAAATTGCCGGAAGGTCTCTCTGATGAAATTGCAACATTAGTTGAACCTTATTCTGTTGCTGTCGGTCTTGTAGACAGGTATAAAGTGGAACATGATTGGAGTACGGGCGATGCATTTGATATAAATGATACAATTGTTATTTATGGAATAGGAGCGATAGGATTATTAATGGTTGCAGGTTTCTCACTTGCTGGTGGAAGAGAAATTATTGCAGTAGATGCTCAAGAAGAAAGATTAGGATTATCAAAAGAGTTTGGAGCTACAAAAACCATAAATGTTTCCAATACAAATACCCGGGAAAGACTCAAAATAATAAATGATATAACTAACAATATTGGTGCAGGCGTGGTTGTAGAATCATGCGGTGTTCCAGAGGTTATCGGCGAAGGATTAAAAATTTTACGAAGAAGGGGAATTCTATTCGAGGTTGGGCATCTTTTGAATGCAGGTGATGCAAAAATAGATCCATATATTATATGCAGAAATGAAATAAAAATATTAGGACACTATGCATATCCTTCCAGTCAAACAATGCTTTATGCTGCAAAAGTTTTAGAGAAGCATGAATTTCCATATGAAAAGCTTTTAAAGTTTTTTGAATTAGAACAATACAGGGAAGTAATATTTGGTAATAAAAAGGGTGATGCTATAAAACCAGCTTTTGTGATGGGCAAATAGCATTTTTCATGCTTTATGAATAATCCTTATTCTAAAAATATTCAATCTCATATAGCAGGTTTAGCAGATTTAATTTTTAAAACATTTAGATTTGGAGTCATAGCAATATCTGGTGGAGAAACATTATTTAATATATTTGAAATGCTTGGAATTAAAAAATTAAAAGTTATAGATTCGATATCACATGCAATAGAGGTAAATCAGGCAAATAGTAAGTTTGGAAATATAATAATAGTATCAAAGGGAGTCTCTATAAAGACCATAAATGTTTTTAAAGAGATCTTGGATTGTTTTAACACAAACAATAATGGAGAGAATAAATAATGAAACCTAAAATAGCAATAACCATTGGTGATCCTGCAGGTATAGGACCGGAGATTACCTTAAAATCTTTAAATTATAAAAAGATTTACAATAAATGTAATCCTGTTGTATTGGGAGATTACAGAGTTGTGAGTGCAGCCCTGGATATTTTGGGAATTGATTTAGAAATAAATAGAATAAGTAGTATTAAAGATTGCAAGTTTCATTATGGAGTAATTGATCTGATTGATTATAATAATGTAGATTCATTAAAGATAGAATATGGAACCAATAATCCAATATATGGGAAAGCCGCGGTAGAATATACTATTGCAGCTGCCGAGATGTGTATGAAAGGTTCAGTTGATGCTATGGTATCTGCACCTCTTAATAAGAAATCAATGCATATGGCAGGTTTTAATTTTGAAGGCCAAACGCAGCTGCTGGCAAAGCATACAAATTCTAAGGAATATGCAATGATATTAATTCTTGGAAATATCAGAGTAATGCTTTTATCAAATCATATGTCCCTTCTGGAAGCTATAGGAAAGGTAAAAAGAGATAGAATTTATGATTTAATTATATTAGCATATAAATCACTAAAAGATATTGGTATCCCAGATCCTATTATAGCAGTTGCCGGACTCAACCCGCATGCATCTGAAGGAGGTTTATTTGGAAATGAAGAATCGAATGAAATAATTCCTGCTATAAAAAAGGCAGTAAAAGAAAATATATCTGTTCTTGGTCCTATCCCTGCTGATGTAGTGTTTTCAAAAGCAAAAAAAGGTGAATACGACCTTGTGATTGCTATGTATCATGACCAGGCAAATATTCCTTTAAAAACTTTAGGTTTTGGGAAGATAGTCACATTTATTGCGGGACTTCCTTTAATTCGAACATCAGTAGGACATGGAACAGCTTTTGATATCGCCGGTAAAAATCTAGCTGATGAGAATAATCTTGTTGATGCTATTATGGTTGCGACGTATTTTGCAGTTTTAAAAAATAAAGATAAGTAATTGAGGAAAACAATGCTGGAAATGAGAATCAGGGAAGAAATTACAATGAAGTCAAAAGGATGTTCGATTTAACTTATAAAAAATTTGAGAGAATAGATATTTTAATAAATAATTCAGCTATAACAATATGGAAACCTTTTGAACATTTTACCGGGGTTGATTGGGACAGGACTATTGATACAGATCTCAAAAGTATTTTTTTATGTGTGAAATCAGCCCTACCTTCTATGAAAAAAATAAAGGTGGTGTTATTGTAAACATAGGAAGTATTGGAGGGCATGCTTACCTGGATTGTCTGGTTCCTTATTGTGCATCTCTCGGAGAAAAGAAACTGAATAGAAATGGTCCTAAAATTTAATAAAAGTATCCTATTCTTCTTTTTTACCCGAGATCTCCTGAAGCTTTTCAGTAAACTTCTTTATTTTTTCATCAACAGCATAGTTGATTGTGTTTTCTGGAAATTTACCCATTTTGTCTCTTTTGCCTGCTTTTATCCCTGTGAGTATCTCTATACCTTCATCAATATTTTTAACTGCAAAGATCTTGAATTTTTTCTCCTCAACTGCCTTTATAACCTCTTCTTTTAACATAAGGTTTTTTATATTGCTATAGGGTATAAGAAC